>CAZCEL010000247.1:0-7320 GCA_964497175.1 uncultured Bifidobacteriaceae bacterium | reverse complement strand
GCGGCGGTCGGTACGAGCGAGGCCGCAGTCGCGAGCCCTGTTTCCATGGGGCGCGCGCGACCGGTGTGGAGGCGCGCAACGCCTGCGATCGCGGCGGTGCTTGTTGCAACCGGTCTCGGAGTCGGCATCGGCTGGCGAGTCTGGAGCAGGCCACAAGACGCCACGCTGGCGGTGAAGTTTTCGATGGCGTTGGCCGAGGGGCAGCGGTTCACTGGCGCGCAGCCGGTTGCCATCTCGCCGGATGGCGCGCAGATCGCGTTCATCGCCAATCAGCGCCTGTGGCTCCGATCGATGGGCGATCTGGAGGCCCGGGCTGTGGTCGGTGATGGCACCAATCCCGTTACGACACCGGTTTTTTCCCCCGATGGGCAGTCACTGGCTTTCATCAGCTACTCAGACCGTACCCTCAAGAGGATCGGCGTCAACGGCGGCGCGGCGCTCACGGTCTGTCCAGCCACCACTGTCTATGGGGTGAGCTGGACGAACGACGGCATTTTCTTCGGCCAGGACCCTGGGGGCATCTTGCGCGTTGCCCCGAACGGCGGCACGCCCGAGGTCGTCGTGCGAGTCGAGGATGGAGAGATCGCCGCGCATCCATGGCTTCTTCCAGGCGGAGTGATGCTGTACACACTCGCACGAGGCGGAGACTGGGATCGAGCGCGGATTGTGGCGCAATCGCTGGCCTCAGGGGAGCGGCGCGTGGTGATCGACGGGGGCAGCGATGCGAAGTACCTGTCCACCGGGCATCTCGTCTATGCGGTGAGTGGCGCGCTGTTCGCCGTTCGGTTCGACCCGGATCGGCTGATGACGGTTGGTGCCGCTTCACCGGTCGTCGAAGGCATCGGCCGGGGGGCGGCCACAGGCGCGGCGGAGTTCGCGGTCTCGAACACCGGGTCGATCGTGCACCTGCCAGGCACAGCCGGCAATGTCGAGCGCCGTCTGGCGATGGTCGATCGCACCGGGCAGGTCGTTCCGCTGAAGGTGCCGCCCGGCCGGCACAGCGTACCGCGCCTGTCGCCGGATGGTACGCGCGTCGTCTTTCAGGCAGACGAGGGAAAGGACGCGAGCATCTGGATCTACGACATGTCCGGCACGACGCAGCCGCGCCGGCTCACGCTGGGCGGGCGCAACCGCTTCCCGGCCTGGTCCCCTGACGGGCGGCGCGTGACGTTCCAGTCCGATCGTGAAGGCGATGCCGGCATCTTCTGGCAGCTCGCGGACGGCACGGGCCCGGTGGAGCGCCTGACGAAGCCGGAGCCTGGCACCTCCCACATCCCGGATGCGTGGTCGCCGAGCGGCGAGACGCTGGTGTTCGAGGCGGCGAAGGATGGCCGCAATTCTCTGTGGAGTCTGGCGCTGCGGGACAAGAAGATCGAGCGCGTGGGCGAGTTCGAGCACGACGAGGCCATCGACGCTGTCTTCTCCCCCGACGGCCGATGGATTGCCTACGACTCTCCCGAAGCCGGTGGTACGAACGTCTTCGTGCGGCGGTTTCCAGCCGACGCCGCTCGGTACCAGGTGACGAAGGTCGCTGGCGCCCGCAACCCGTTCTGGTGGCGCGACGGCCAGGTGCTGAAGCTCGTTTACAGTGTTGGGCCTGCTGCACCATTCGAGGCGGTGGCCCTCACGATGCAGCCGAGCTTCGGGGTGGGTCCGTCAGTCCCGTTGCCGCGAGGGGGCCTGAGAGCATCAAGTCCCCAAGCAGTAAGGAATTACGACCAGGTGCCGACCGAGAAGCGGATCATTGGCGTCATCGCCAACCAGACCTTCGAGTCCGTGCTTCACGTGACGCTGAACTGGACGGAAGAGCTGAAGCGCCTCGTGCCGGCGAATTGAGAGTCGGTATGAATCGCTCGCGCCGCGAGCGCTCTCGCGTCGGGGATTCGATCATCGCGTGGGATCGATGCCTTTCAGGCCGGGTTCCCGGGGGTCTGATCGCGACATCTAACCGCCGAAGGACGTTTTGCCGGCCTGCGGAGTTGGGTGTGCTTCGCTACACGCTACTCGAAGCCGCGCTAGTGCGGCGAGCCGGGACTGCTGAATAGGTCCTGCAGGGCCTCGTCCACGGTGGCGAACCTGAAGGTGAAACCATGCTGCAGCCCCTTGGCCGGGATCGCACGTTGACCGGTCAGCAGGAGCGCCTCGGCCATCTCGCCGAGCACAAGTTTCAATGCGAGTCCCGGCGTTGACACGAGGGCGGGACGGTGCAGCGCGCGCCCCAGGGCCCGCGCGAACTCGCGATTCGTGATCGGTGCCGGGCTGGTCGCATTCACCGGCCCGTCGAGAGCGGGCGTCCGGATCGCGAACCGCACGAGATCGACCCAGTCGCCCACGTGGATCCACGGCCAGTACTGGCGGCCGGAACCCACCGGACCGCCGACGCCGAGCCAGAACGGGAGAAGCATTCTCGGCAGCGCGCCGTTCCTGCGGTCGAGCACCAACCCGGTGCGAACGCACACCACTCGAGTCGCGCGGGGAGCAGCGCTCGTGGCCTCGGCCTCCCAGCGGACGCACACATCGGCCAGGAAGTCGCGGCCCGCCGGCGTCTGCTCGGTGACCTCCTCGTCGCCGCACGCACCATAGAAGCCGACCGCTGAGCCGTTGATGAGCGTGGCCGGCGGACGATTCATCCGGCCCATCGCGTCGGTCAGGCTTCGCGTCGCCAGGATCCGGCTGTCGCGAATCCGTGCTTTTTGTGCCGCCGACCATCGCCGCGCGGCAATCGATTCGCCCGCCAGGTTGACCACCGCGTCCGCCCCGTCGAGCTCGGCAGCCCACGGGCCGGCCGAGCCGGTGGGGTTCCAGCCGACGGGACGGCCGACTTGCGGCTGCGGGCCCCGGGCAGGATTGCGGGACAGCAGGACGATCTCGGAGCCGTCGCGCGCGAGCGCGGCGGCAAGCGCCTGCCCGAGGAACCCGCTCCCGCCGGCGATGACGATCCTGGACATGGCATCCCTTTCGATGCGTCGCTCTGAAACATGGTACGCCCCGGATACGCCCCGGTGGGGCAGAGTACGGACGCGTCGGGGACGTCGGGCGAGCGTCGAGGGCCGCGCGCGCCACCCGCCACACGCGGGGTCACTTGACACCGGGCCCGCGCTCATACTTAACTAACCAGTTAGTTTAGTGCCACGTCCCTCACGAGCGTCGCCCGACCGCATCCTGGCCGCCGCCGCCGCCGAGTTCGCCCGGCGCGGCTACAGCGGCGCCCGCGTCGACCGCATCGCCCGGCGCGCCGGGGTCAACAAGGCCATGCTCTACTACCACTTCCGCAGCAAGCAGGCCCTCTACCGGACGATTCTCGGCCGCGTCTTCCGCCTGGCCGGCGAGCGCCTGCAGGCGATTGCATCGAGCGGGCTGACGCCGGACGCGAAAATCGACCGCGTCATCGCGCTCATCGCGACCTTCGTCCGCGACCACGACTTCTTTCCCGCCATCATGCTGCGCGAAATCGCCGAACGCGGCGCCCATCTCGACCGCGACACCCTCGCCGCCATGGCCGTGCTGCCCCAGTCGGTCGCCCGCATCGTGCAGGAGGGCGTGGCCGAGCGGCGGTTTCGACCGATCGATCCGCTGGCGGCCTACTTCATCATGCTGCCGCCGATCCTCTTCTATCTGGCCGGTGCGCCCATTCGGAAGGCTTTGTCGGACCGGCATGTCCTGAACCTGCCCTCGATCGGGCCCGAGGCCTTCGTCCGCTGTCTGCAGCAGTCGATGCGGCTCGCGCTGGCCTCGACGGCCCAGGCGCCTGCGGAGGAACAGACGTGACGATCGCGCGCACCCGCGGTCTCGACCTGGCGGGCCGGTTCCGCCCGCGCGTGCTGCTGCCGCTCTGCGCCGTCGCGTTCTGTGCCTGCGCGGAGCCTCCCCCGGCCGACCGCGTGCGCGTCTCGGGTCAGATCGAAGCAACCGATATCCAGATCTCATCGCTCGTCGGCGGCAGGGTCATCGAGCTCGGGGTCGCCGAAGGCGACCGCATCGAGCAAGGCGCCCTTGTCGCCCGGCTCGACACGGCCGACGCGGAGCTCGGCCTGGCGCGCGCCCGCGCGGAGCGCGATCAGGCGGTGGCACAGCTTCGCCTGCTGCAGGCGGCGCCGCGCGCGGAAGATCTGCGGCAGGCCGAGGCGCAGCTCGCCGCTGCCGAAGCCGAGCTGGCGGCGGGCAGAGCCGAGCTGACGTCCGCCCAGCGGGAGGTCGATCGATTTGAAGCGCTGGTGGCCTCCAACTCCATCGCGCGCAAGCAACACGACGATGCGGTGGCGAGGAGGAACGTGGCGAGAGAGCGAGTCGAGGCGGCGGACGCGCATGTGCGGGCCGCGCGAGAGAGCCCCGCGCGGCTCCGCGCCGGAGCCAGGCGCGAAGAGCTCGACGTCGCGCGCACCCGCATTGCCGCGGCCGAGGTGCAGATCGCCACATGGGAGAAGGCCATCGCCGACGCCACCGTCGTGTCTCCGCTGACCGGTATCGTCACCGAGCGCGTGGCGGATCCCGGGGAGATCGTGCCGCCGCGTGCACCGCTCGTCACGGTGACGGATCTGGCGGCCGTCTGGGCGAACGTGTACGTTGACGAGCCGGCGGTACCCCGGATCCGGATCGGCCAGAAGGCAACGCTCTTCACCGACGCCGGCGGCCCCGGTATCGAGGGCACCGTCAGCTACATTTCCGAGCGCGCCGAGTTCACCCCGCGCAATGTGCAGACGGCCGAGGACCGGTCCAAGCTCGTCTACCGCGTGAAGATTTCTGTCAACAACCCCGACGGTGTGCTCAAGGCCGGCATGCCTGTCGAAGCGGAGATCCCGTTTGTCCAGTAGCCTCATCGCCCTCAGTCGCGTCAGTCGCCGATTCGGCGACGCCCGGGCCGTCGACGACTTGTCGTTGTCGGTCGATCGCGGCGAGCTGTTCGGCATCATCGGGCCTGACGGCGCCGGAAAGACGACCACGATCCGCATGGTGTGTGGTCTGCTTCGCCCCGATGCAGGCGAGATTCGCGTTCTCGGCCTCGACCCGGTGCGCGATCACCGGCGGCTCACCGAGTCGGTGGGCTACCTGTCGCAGCGGTTCAGCCTCTACGGCGACCTGAGCGTCGACGAGAACATCCGCTTCTTCGCCGACATTCACGGCGTGTACGACTCGGCGTCGCGCGCCGATCGGCTCCTGGCCCTCACACAGCTGACGCCGTTCCGGCGCCGCCTGGCCCAGCAGCTGTCCGGCGGCATGAAGCAGAAGCTGGCGCTGGCGTGCACGCTCGTACACCAGCCCGATCTCATCCTGCTCGACGAGCCCACGACAGGCGTGGACCCGGTGTCCAGGAGAGAGTTCTGGAAGCTGCTCTCGGAGTTTCTCGCCTCAGGCGTGACGATCGTGATGTCGACGCCGTATCTCGATGAGGCGGAGCGCTGCTCACGGGTGGCGCTGATACACGAGGGCCGCCTGCTGGCGCTCGACCGACCCTCCGTGCTGCGCGCCGGCCTGCCAGGGACCATCGTCGAGATCCTCGCGGCGGATCGCGCCCGTACTCTGGAGGCACTGCAGGACCTGCCGGATGTGCTGGGCGTGGAGAGCTTCGGCGAGCGGGTCCACGTGCGGATGGCGGACGCTCCTGAGCCTGCTGTTCGCCAGGTCGGCGCGGGGCTCGCCCGCGCCGGCATCGATACGTCCGGCGTACGACCCGTCTCCGCGTCGCTCGAAGACGTATTCGTCACCATGCTCGGAGGGGCGAGGGAATGACACGCACGTCCTCGGCCACCGTCGGGATCCTGATCGCGGCCCAGGTCGCCATCGGCCAGGGCGGCTCCCAGGATGCCTCAGTCACGCTCACGCTCGAGGACGCCATCGTTCGCGGCCTCGCGGCGAGTCACCGCGTGGCCGAGGCTTCTGCGCGCCAAGAGGGCGCCGAGGCCATGGTGGAGGCGCGCCAGGCAGCTGCCCGTCCCCAGGTTGCGGCGCAGGGTGGGTACACGCGCACGAATCATGTCGAGCCGTTCGGCGTGCTGCTGCCGGCCAACCAGCTCCGCCTGATCTACCCCGACATCCCCGACAACTATCGCGCGCGTCTGGATCTGCAATGGCCCGTCTACACATCCGGACGGTTTGAGGCGCTCGAGCGCGCCGCGCGCACGGAGGCCGATGCGACCGAGAACGATGTCGATGCGGTCCGCGCAGACCTGCGGTTCGAGATCACGCGGGCGTTCTGGGCGCTCGTCACGGCTCGAGAATCGGCCCGGGTGGTCGGCGAATCCGTTGCCGGCGTCGTGGCCCATCTCGCTGACGTCCGGAATCAGCTCGCATCGGGGCTGATCTCGCCTGTCGACGTGCTCGTTGTGGGGGCACAGGAGGCGCGGCAGCGGATGCTCGAAGTCCAGGCGGAGCTGGCGCGGCGCACTGCCGAGGCCAACCTGGCCCGTCTGGTCGGTCTGGCTCCAGGAACGCCCATCACACCCACCGCACGGCTCGATCCACCCGCGCGTCCAGCCGATGCGGGCACGCTGGTGGAGGCGGCCCGGCAGTCGCGACCCGAGCGGCAGGCCATCGTGCAGCGGATGTCGGCTGCGGACGAACGACACGACGCCGCGCTCGCACTGGCCAAGCCTGTTGTCGCCATCGGCGGGGGCGTCGACTACGCGCGCCCCAACCCCCGGATCTTTCCGCGCGACGAGCGGTGGCGGCAGTCCTGGGACGCAAGCGTGAACGTGACGTGGCCGCTCTTCGACGGTGGGCGGGCGCGGGCCGAAGCACGAGAGACCATGGCGTCAATCGCCGCCGTGCGAGCACGGCTCGACGAATTCGATTCCCTGCTGAGCGTCGAGGTTCGCCAGCGCGTCGCCGAGCTGGAGGCCAGTCGGGCCGTCATCGATGCGGCGGAGGTGGCCGTGCGCGCCGCCGCCGAGGCGCGCCGCGTGGCGGCCGAGCGCTTTGCCGCGGGAGTTGCGACGAGCACGGACGTGCTCGACCGGCAGGTCGCGCTCCTGCAGGCGGGGCTCGATCGCACGGAGGCCATCGCACAGGCGCGGCTGGCCGAGGCGCGCCTCAACCGATCGCTCGGGAGATAGCCGCGTGATCGAGAACGCCATCACGGTCTCCGCGCTCACGCGGACGTTTGGCGGTTTCACGGCCGTCGATCGTGTGTCGTTCGACGTTCGACGCGGCGAAATCTTCGGCTTTCTCGGCAGCAACGGAGCCGGCAAGTCGACCACCATACGGATGCTGTGCGGGCTCATCAAGCCGACGAGCGGCACGGCGTCGGTCGACGGCATCGACGTGGCGCGCGATCCGGAGGGCGTCAAGCGCAGCATCGGCTACATGTCGCAGCGGTTCTCGCTC
>CAZCEL010000246.1:0-7370 GCA_964497175.1 uncultured Bifidobacteriaceae bacterium | reverse complement strand
GCTTGATCCGCTCGCTCGGCGGCACCTCAAGATCGTCGGGCTCAAGGTCATCATCGCCGACCACGGCCAGATCGACCGGCGGTTCGAGGCCGATGCCGGTACTTTCCGCGTACAGCGCGTCCAGTTCGTCTTCAGTCACCAAGGGCGTCACCTGCCATCACCCCCTCCTGAGCCAGCGGAGCAGGACTTGGTTCGTCTGCGATGCCCGGCTGTACTCCGCGTCCTCGTACAACTGCGTCCCCGGCCGTGCCACCCTCGCGCCTACTGCCCAGTCTCTGTCCGATCCCTGTCCTTTTTTCGCTCCCGCCGCAATCCCAGAACGCGGCAACGGGTCACATTGGTGCCGCCGGGGCAGAACGTGGACGATGGGGAACCAAGCGCGACGCCATCTCACGGGCATTCCTCCAGCCGGTACATCGACCCGGATTCAGCCGTTCCATCGTCAGGCGAGGTTCCTTCCAGCCGCCCGACGAGTTCGCGTCCGCGCGGCGTCGCCGTCACCCGCACAACTCGCAGATGGGGCACGGCACTGGCCTGCACGCGCTTCGCTGCGAGAAACGCCTCCGCAGAGCCGTACGCATCAGCCCTTCGAAGCTGCGCTGCCCATGATCGGTACCCTTGGTAACTGCCCACTGGGTCGGCTTCGAAGCGCTGGAGTCGCTCGCGTGCCATCTGTCGCTTCGTGCTCAGGCTATCCAGACGGTCGTGCAGCTCGACAAGTCCGGCGCGCCAGAGCCGCCGCAAAGTCCGCGAGAGGCTGGCTCGCGTAACCGCTGGTGACCGTCCGGGCCGAACCTGAAGCCTCACCAAATCGCGCACCAGGACGCCGCCGATATCAGCGGCGGCAGCGAGGCGCAAGACTTCATCAGCGCGCGCACTGACAAGGCGGTTAACTTCTCCGCCGCGTGAACGTTGCCCGCCGTCATGCCGTCCTCCGTCAGTCCAGCTCACATCACTCGTGCGGGCGTGGCGAGCACCAGTCGCCGCAGCTCGTCGGCATGAGTGTCCACGAATTCCTGAGCGGGCGGCGGCAACCCGTCGATGCAGGCGAACTCGCCGAGTTCGTATTCCAGACGATTGCCGACGACGCGGAACTTCACCCCGAATCGTTCCGCCGCGCACAGCCACGTCAGCACCTTCCACGGAATCAGTCCGGCACCGGCAATCGCAACCGGTGTCGGATCGTTACGCGCGCGCTCCGTCGTCATCGTCGCCCCCATCGTGATCGCTACCTTGTTGAATTTCAACGGTGACCTCAAGCTCTCGAACAAAGGGAGTGAGATCTCTCGGAATGAACCCTCCCCTCTGTTCATCGGGAGGGGATCTAACTCACCAGAGATACTACCCATAGTCATCTTCCTTGCTAGTTTCTATGGAGATAGTACGCAGGGGAGACACGGGGACAGGGGGGACATCCGGCCGCTGCTGACTACGCAGGGGGACATCACGTGTGTTTGAACTACGCAGGGGGACACGTCCGCGCCGCTTCTCGCGCTGGCGCTGTTTCTTCTCCCGCCACCGTTTCCGCTGCGCCTCGATCCGCTGCCGCTCCACGAGTCCCGGACTCCACGCTGGTGTGGACGCGACTATAGCCTCAAGATCTTCAACGGTGCCGCCGACGAGCCAGTCGTAGACATCCTCGCCGGATTTCAGCATCGGCAACGCGACGACCTGTACTCGAATCTGAGCAGCCTGCAATGTGCGAGCGACGAGTTCACCGTGGCTGCGACCAGGAGGATCGTTGTCGATGAGGATGACCACATGCTGAACCCCGAGAAAGCACAAGTTCTCGGTCCACCGCTGTTCCCAGATCTCTGCCCCATGAGGCGCGCAGGTGGCTGGAAGCCCGACCTCCCAGAGTCGATCAGCAGCCTTCTCGCCCTCAACGAGGTAAGCCGTCGAGCATTCGATCAGATCGCGTTCTCTATAGAGCGGGAGTGCCGCCTTCTCCTCATCGGTCAGCCTCCAGCGGTCGCCGACACGCCAGCCGAAACGCTTGGCATTGAACCGATCTCGATAACGAACCTTCGTTGCCACGGGGACACCGGACATCGAGACGTAGGGATATTCCGCAACGATCTCGCGCACCGGTCGCGTGCGCTTCCTCAGGTCGTCAGGAAAGCAGTCGGCGGCGGTAAGGCCCACCGGCGCGAGGAGTTGCCCCGGCTTTTTCTTGCAGGAGTGGCAGTGCAGGAGCGCGACGCGCGCATCATCGGGCGCGCGATTGATTATCAAGCTCCCACGACGATCCTGATGTAGGAGGCAGCGGGTGACGAACCCTTTCCTGGTTGCCTTCAGTACGTGACCATGCTGCCGAAACGCGGACACGACGGCGTCGAACCCACGAGGCCGCGAAGGCTCCACGGCGACTGGCGGCTGCGAGATAGGGCACTGCGGCACGATCCGGCGAACGGCTGTCCGCACCGCCTCTGGCGTCGTGCAGTAGAGGGCCGCGATGTCCGCAATGGTGGCCGCGTCAGGTGGCGTGGAAAAGTGTTGGAGCAGGTATTGCTCCAACGTAGCGAGCCGGGCGCGCGACATCTATGCCGCCACCTCGCAGCGGAATGTCGCCAATGGCGTGTAACCGCCCCCGCAACCAACACAACTTGCAGCGAGAGGTCGCCCGTTTCCGGCGACCTCTTCGCATTTGTAGCGGCACTGAGCATGGCCGCCAAGTTCTCATTCAACTCGATCTTTGGCGCGGTAGATCCTGACCTCGTCAGTGAACGGCAAATTGCCGGATTCGGTAATCCCCACTCCGAATCGGCAATACGGCGGAGCGACCGGATCGTCCCTGTGGCGTGCGTCGTTGCTTCTTGCCGAGGTGGTCGGCTCGAGTGAGCCTCCGCCCGTCAGGACGACCGTGTCTCGCTGCTCGAACGCGCCAGTCTGGCGGTCCGTTGCCTCGACGCGGGCCACGCTGAATTCTCACGTGCTCGAACAGCGCGGGACGGGTCGACTCGCTTCAGCGACCGTCGCCGTCGCGGTAGATGACGCGCCCGTCCCGAATCGTGTAGGCCACCGTCGCGAACGCGCGCACATCCATGAACGGATCACCGCGCAATACCGTCACATCAGCGAGCATGCCCGCGCTGACACGGCCGAGTTCTTTGGAGGCGCCGAATCTCCGTGCAGGCGACGTTGTCAGGGATGCGAGGATCTGCCGTGCGGTCATCCCGGCGCGGGACATCAGCACGAACTCGTCGGAGGTGTCGTATTCACTCATGTAGCCGACATCGGTGCCGAAGAGCACGACGCCGCCCGCCGCGTTCCACGCGCGCAACTGACCTACGGCGGTGTCGACGAAGCGATCCTGCAATGACGCGCGCTCATGCCGAAACTCATAGGCCCAGAGCTTCAGCGTCGGCATGACGGCGACATTGGCCGCCTTCATCGCCGCGACCGTCGTGGTCTCCCAAGAACCGGACTGCGGCGTCGTGTGCGCAATCACATCAACGCCGGCGCGCACAGATGCCAGCAGCGCCTGGGCGGTGCTCGGGTGTGAGAAGACGGGCTTGCCGCGGCGGTGTGCTTCCACGACACCCGCCGCCATGGCGGCCTCGGGCACGACCCGCGTGCCGGCACCCGGCGTCGCGGCGTAGAACTTCAATGCGTCCACTCCCTGGTCCAGCAGCGCCTTCGATGCGGCGAGCGCATCCTCCTCCACTGCGACGGTCGCCATCTGGAAGCGTTCCAGGGGGATGAAGCCAAGGCTCCTCCACGCCGCTGCCGGTACTGCCTCGCCCTTCCCGAACATGGCCTCGCCGGTTGAGCGGATCCTCGGACCTGCGACCTCGCCAGATTCGATGCGGTCGCGGATCCGACGTGTGTTCTCCCAGGCCGACCACGTGTCGAACACACTGGTGAAGCCGTACTGTGTCAGCATCGTCTGCAGCGGTCGTGCAAGCTCTGGCGCCGCAATCGTGCCTGCATCCGCCCACTTTCTCTGAAGGAAGTGGACGTGGCTGTTCCAGTATCCGGCGACCACTGTCAGGCCTGAACAATCGATAGTCCGCGCATCGGCCGGGACTCTGAGAGACCGTCTGTTTCCAACGCCTTCGATCCTGCCGTCCTGCACCAGAACGACGCCGTCGCGAATGGGCTCCGACGTTGGATCGATGTAGATCGTGCCCCCAACCAGTGCCAGCCGACCTGCTCCTTGCTGTGTCTGGGCCTCCGACAGTGCGATGGCCACGAAGCCGAGAAGCGTAAGCCCGGCTGCCGCTCGTCGGAATGTGCCAGCCTGCGACATACATCCCGATAGACGAGCTCGGCGCGCGCCTCGTTCCTTGGACCTCAGCTTCTGAACCTCGAAAGGTCGCGCACTCAGCCGGCTACGCGGCGCCCACGCGAACTCCGAATTCAGCTGATTGCGTCCCCGCCGCAACCAACATTTTTCAACGGTTCGCTCGGACGACCTCTCGCATCGGCGCATTCCCGTCGTCGGTCTGCGCACCCTCCAGTGGGCGCCGTGCCGCCCACACGATTTCCTTTGAATTCCTCCGCGATTCCGGCATCATCTTCACTGTGACAAGGCGGTGGAGGGCGGTCCGGTCCGCGTCCGCCTCACTCATCGGCCATGGGGAGTACAAGATGAGAACCATGAAGCAGTTGTGGTCATTCAGAGGGCGCTCCATGCGCACGCGCTACCTGATGCACGCCGTCGCGCTGACGAGCCTTGTCGTCGCACCGCTCGTGTTGGGCCGCGGCCGGGCGCCGGCCGTGCTGGCCCCCGGACTGTTCGACGTCGTCGAGGCCGCACCGCAGAGCCGCGAGGCGTCGGTGCAGGGCATGGCGACACTCACGGGAATGGTAGACGCCGCCAGGCCGTTCAAGGCCGCGCAGGTGTTCATCCGCAACGTCGACAGGCGCATGCTGTACATGGTCTACACGAATGCGGGCCGCTTCCGAGCCGTCGCATTGCTGCCGGGCAACTATGAGATCAGCGTGCAGGCGAGGGGACTCGAATCCGACGTTCAGAAGCTGGTCCTCAAGGCTGGCGACCGCCCACAGGTGAAGCTGTCCATGCGGGAGGGGGCGAGTGCCGACAGCGTCCCGAGCGCCGTGGAGGCGCGGGCGCGGGAGATCACGCTCCAGAGCTACGACGAGATCTATCCGCCCGCCCCCGGCAAGCAGGTCATGGAGGAAGTATGCATGACCTGCCACGGCGAGAATTTCTTCCCGGGGAGGCCCAGGAACGCAGCCGGATGGCAGGCGGGCCTTGACTTGATGATGGGCAAGAACCTCGCCGATCGCGACCGGGTCAACTCGTACGAAGGCATCCTCGCTCCGCCGGCCACCAATTTCCGGTTCGGGTACCAGGACCGGAAGGACGTGCTCGAGTACCTCATCAAGAATTTCGGGGCCGACAGCAAGCCAAGAGCCGTTCGGCCGGACAAGGAGACGCCGCTCGACGAGGCGAAGCTGGCGAAAGCCCAGTTCATCGAGTACTACCTCGCGCCGAACGCGTCGAGCCGGGACGGGGCTGCCGGACAGCCGCAGGGAGAGCTGGCCGTTTCCCGCAATCGCATCCTCTACACGCTGCAGCTCGACTCGCAGGGGAACGCGTGGGGCGTCGACCGCGGCGATCCCAATCGACTGGTCAAGCTCGATCCGCGTACCGGCGCGCAGAAGGACTTCATCCTGCCGGACCCGAGGGCCGGCGTCCACGAGATCGTCATCGATCGGGACGGCATGATCTGGGTCCCGGAGCTTGGCGGCGCCCCTCGCACGAGGGTGTACCGGTTGCTCGGCTTCAACCCGATCACCGAGAAGTGGCAGTTCCAGATCGTCGCCGATCCTGACGATGTGATCCGGAATCCCAACAAGGTCGGGATGCACGCCTCGGCGATCGACTCCAAGGGCAACATCTACATGAACTGGTTCGGGCAGGGAGCCGTCGGCAAGTGGGATCGCGAGACCGGCAAGATTGCCGTATACCGCATTCCGATGAACTCGGCGATTCCCTACGGCATGGCCATCGACAGAAACGACAACGTCTGGTCCGCTCTCTGGAACTACGGCAAGCTCACGAAGTTCGATCCAACAAACGGGCAATGGACCGAATTCACGCCGCCGACCTACCCGGCCAACATGCGACGCGGCGTGGGTGTGGACTCGAAGAACAACGTGTGGTTCGGCATCTATGCGGCCGGCCATCGCCCGGCCAAGCTGGGCAAGCTCGACCAGACGACCGGCCGGATCACCGAGTGGTCGGTCCCGCGCCGCGGGGCACAGCCCTACGAGGCCACGGCCGACTTCGAGGACAACATCTGGTTCCCCGACACGTCGCCGCCGGTCAACCAGCCGGTGCTGGGGAAGTTCGATCCGCGGAGCCAGACGTTTACCTTCTATCCGAAGCCGCAGTCGGGCGCCGATTCACCCAAGCTCCAGCACACCGCCGATGGAGCCGTGTGGTACACCGCGCGGACGGCGACTCCCGGTGCGACGGGCTTCGGCGTCTTGTACCCCGACATGGACAAGATCACGTCGCTCGCCGGGCACCCGTTGAACGGACCGCCCGGCTATGCCTTCAAGGTCGGAGGGTCCACGCGGACAAGCAGCCGATAGCAGGCCTCCATGAGAGTCCGTCACCTTCTCCTCTTCGCCGTGAGCGCGGCGATCGCCGCTTCGTCTGTTTCCCTCGCGGCCCAGCAGCCGCCGGCGGGCGGCGTCGAGATGAGCGCCGCGGAACGGCAGTTTCAGGAGTCGATGTCGAATGTCACGCTCACCGGGTTCTTCACGGTGGGCGACGGCTCGGCGACGATGCCCGACAAGTACACCATCGGGACGATTTCGAAGATCGACGCCGAGGTCTGGAGCATCGAGGCCAGCATCGAGTACGGCGGCCGATCGTTCAAAGCGGTCGTCAAGGTGCCGGTGAAGTGGGCTGGCGAGACGCCCGTGCTCACGCTGTCCAACTACCTCATTCCGGGTCAGGGCGTGTACAGTGCCCGCATCCTCGTCCACAACGGCCTGTACGCCGGCACCTGGGGCGCCCAGGATCACGGCGGGATGATGTTCGGGAGAATCGTCAAGAACGATCCCGGGCGCTGAGCCGGCTCTCCAGTTACTCGGGATAACCCTCGTGCGGCGGCAACGCGCTGAGGTACTCGTAGATCGCCCGGATGTCCCGTTCGGTCATCTTGCGGAACGCCGGCCACGGCATCACCTGCAGCAGATCGGCCGGCGGGATGTGAGCGAGATCCTCGCCCGTGCGCATGACGTGGAGGAACTGTTCGAGCGTGCGCCCGGCCGGCAGACCCGTGTCGCGGTGCGGCCGCAGGTTGCGGGAGATGAACGGTCCGAACGCGCTACCGCCGACCAGGTACGTGTCCGGATTGATTTTTTCCGGCTCGCCCTGGAACGGA
>CAZCEL010000245.1:0-7376 GCA_964497175.1 uncultured Bifidobacteriaceae bacterium | reverse complement strand
CAACGTTTGACGGGCAGGATTCGATTGTTGGAGCCACCATCCGCATCAACCGCCAGCCATACACGGTCCTCGGGGTCGCGCCGCCTGCGTTTCGAGGCACTGAGGTGTTCTATCGCCCGGCCATCTGGGTCCCGATGATGATGCAGGCGCAGATCGAAGTCGGCAACCCGTGGCTCGACAACCCGAGAACGGCAAACACCTGGATCATCGGTCGCCTGGCGGACGACGTCACGCCACCACAAGCCAGGGATGACCTCAGCGGCATCATTCGACAGGTGGCCATCGAGTCGGGCACCGCTACCCCTGATCCTGATGTGATTCGTTTGACACGTCCCGGTTTGGTCGGAGACGCGATCGGCGGTCCGGCCCGTGCCTTCGGTTTGGGTCTGCTTGCACTTGCCGGACTGGTCTTGCTAGCAGCTTGTGCGAACCTCGCCGGCGGACTTGCGGCACGAGGGGCCGATCGCCGACGGGAACTTGCCATTCGCGTGGCTATTGGCGCGGGTCGCAGTCGGCTGATTCGACAGTTGCTGACCGAGACCATGGTGCTTGTAGCGATTGGTGGAGCGGTCGGTGCGGCGAGTGCAGCTCTCGTCGGTGCAGCGTTGAGCCGCTGGCAGCTCCCGATTGCACTGCCCGTCCAGTTGGACACGGGTATCGACAGCCGTGTCGTAGTGTTCGCGCTCGTCGCGACGGCCTTGACGGCGGTCGGAATCGGAATCGGCCCGGCGCTGCAGGCGGTGAAAACCGATCCGAATTCATCTCTCAAGGTTCGGGATGCAGCGACGACTCGACGCTGGCCCTTGCGCGACGTCTTGGTCAGTGTGCAGGTTGCGATCTGCGTTGTCCTGGTCGCCGCGAGCCTGTTCGCCGGTCGCAGCCTCGTTCGGGCGATGCAGATGCCACTCGGGATGACGGCAGCAGAGACAACGATGACAGCCAGTTTCGATCTGGGGCTGGCGGGCTACACCCAAGCAGCGAGCGACGCCCTACGCCGCGAGATCGTGGAACGCCTGCGTGCGCACCCGGGCGTGCGGGATGTTGCCTACGGGAACTCCTTTCCGCTCAACATCGATCAATCGAGTACCACAGTCCATTCCGACGAACTACGTGAATTGTCGTCTGCGGACGCGGTCAGGGCCACGAAGTATCAGATCTCACCGGACTACTTCCGGACCCTCGGCATCCGCATCGTGCAGGGCCGGGACCTCACGTGGCAGGACTCTGGCAGCGCCGAGCGAGTCGCCATCGTCAATGAGGCGCTCGCGAAACGAGCACTGGGTGGCGGGGATCCCATCGGTCAACAGATCCGTTTTGGTTCCGCTGGCCCAGGTGTTACGGTCGTCGGCGTGGTTGAAACGGGCAAGTACCAAACGCTTACCGAAGCGGAGACGCCTGCGGTGTTCGAGCCGATGCTTCAGGTCCCAAACACGACGACCGTAATCCTTGCGCGTTCCACAGGGGTTGGCGCGGGACTCGCCGGTGCGATGCGGCAGGTCGTGCGCGAGGTGGACCCGGCGTTGCCGCTCATTGGCGTGCGGTCGGTCGGAGACGCCATCGGATATGTGCGTCTGCCGATGCAAGCTGCCGCCATCGCACTTGGGGCGTTTGGCATTCTGGCTGCAGCGCTGGCGGCAACCGGCATTCACGGCGTTGTTGCGTACGCAGTCTCGCGTCGGCGACGGGAGCTGGCGATTCGCGTCGCTCTCGGTGCTCCGCGGAGTGATCTTGTCCGGCTTGTCGTGCGGCGCACATTCGTTCTCGTCTTCATAGGGACAATCACCGGCATGGCACTGACGCTTGGCGTTCGCTCGGTGCTGACGAATGTCTTGTACATGCCCGCTGCAGAATCGTTCTGGTCCTGGGCGTCGGTGGTCGTGCTCGTCACCAGTACGTCGCTGGCTGCCTGTGCCTGGCCCGTGTGGCGAGCACTGGCGGTCGATCCAGTCGCCGCGTTGGCGGCAGAGTGAAGGCGGAGGAGATGTCGGCCAACAACTTCGATTTGCCCCAGGGCACGCTCGACCTCTTGTTGTTGAAGACGGTCGCGCTGGAACCGCAACACGGCTGGGCGATTGCCCAACGATTGCATCAGATCTCCAGTGCTACGCTGCAGATTCGCCAGGGCTCGCTGTATCCAGCACTCCATCGTCTCGAACGAAAGGGGTGGATCAAGGCTGAATGGCGTGTCTCAGACCAGGGACGTCGGGCCAAGTACTATGCACTGACGCGCCGAGGCAGGGCGCAACTCGAAAAGGAGGTGGCGTTGTGGCGGAGACTCAGCGCGACCATTGCCCAAGTGCTGGATGCTGTGTGATAGGCATGGCCGCGTCTCCAGCTCAGGTGACCGTCCAGCGAACCGGCTGGGCAGAGGGTTCCGCCTTGCGGACGGCCTCGACACCAGCGTATAAGACTTCCTAGCAGCTTCTTGGTCGGCTGCTGGCCTATCGCATCCTGATGCACAGGCCGAACCCATCGCTCGGTCGCCCCGCCGGCCCCGAGCAAGGTTCCCACAGACCTCGCCCTGAACGTCGCGCGACGTAACGCCCCGAACGTTTAGCGCCTTCCTGAATCGACCCGCGCAGTCACTGCCCGAGTGCCTTCACAGACAACCCAACACCAGATCCGGGAGGACAGCCATGTTCGATCCGCGAGATGACGCGCGCGACCGTGACGGGCGGGAGGACGGCCGCGAGCGGGTGTACGACGAACGGGACCGCGACGACGACCCGCGCGAGGGCCTCATGCGGGACCTTGACCTGCCGCGCGGCGAGGGACGCGAACTGGTCGTGCACCGTGACCACGTCTATGAGTTGGACGGCGAGGACAGCCGCACGCTGGCCGCCGTCGGCGCCTTTCGGGTCGTGCCGGAGCACGACCTCGACATCAACCACGACAGCTCGAACACCTGCACGACGAGGGCCTCGTCGAGATCGTGGACCTTGGTAACGACGAGCGGGGCCTGACGCTGACGAAGGACGGCCGCGATCTCCTCGACTCGCACTCGCTGGACCGCGAGGACGAACCCTCACAGGCGTTCTACGTCGGCGTCAGTCGAGAGCGTGAGCTCGATCACGACTCGAACCTCTACGCGACCTATCGCCAAGAGGAAGCTCGCCTCCGGGACCAGCACGACGGGCCCGAGATTCGGCGCGTTCTCCTCGAGCAGGATCTGAAGCGCGAGTACCAGGAATTCTTGCAGGCGCACAACCGCGGCCGGGCCGACAGCGACGGCCGGCCGGACCGCGGCGAGCATGAGATTCGTGAATGGGCGCGGGAGCACAATCTGCCGTACTTCGATGGACAGGTTCATTTCCCGGACTACCGCATCGAGTACGAGGTCGACGGACGCGAGCACCATCAGGACGTCGAACTGTTCACGGAGCACTACCGCGGCGCCCATGCCGCCAGCCACTCGCAGACGGGCTTCCGCATTTACGTGGTCGGGTCGCGCGGCGGGCGCGGGCGGTCAGGGCCGCATCCGCGCGGGATGGAGGATTTCCTGTGACCCACGAATACCCGGCCAACCACATCTACGACAGCGTCACCGAGGCCCGCGTGAACGCCCTGAGCGGCTTCGGGTTCACCCAACGGCAGCGGGAGTTCCTCGTGACCGTGATGGTCCACTCCGGCTGTTTTCTGGAGCGGCAGTACTGCGCCTTCACCGGAACGGTGCGCGGCCAGAACAGTCGTGAGTTCGTGACGCGTCTCGTGGCTCGCGGATTCGTCCGTGCTGTCGAGCCTGGACCTGTGCGGCGAGGGCGCCTGTACCACGTCCACCACAAGCCGCTCTACGAAGCGATTGGCCAGGCCGACAACCGGAACCGGCGGCTGCGCACCATCGGCCGCATGGTCGAACGCGTGATGATCCTCGATGGCGTGCTGAACGACCGGCGCTGCTGGTGGTTGAGCCCTACTGATGACAAGTGGCGGTTCTTCTGCTTGAAGCGTGACAACTACCTGCGCCCGGAGGACTATCCGCACATCGCCTTCGGATCCGGTCGGCAGCGGACCGTGCGCTGCTTTCCAGACAAGCTCCCCATTGGCGTCGAGAAGGACCGCACCGACCACTTGGTCTTCCTCTACCTCGTGAACCGACGCATCCCGGTGGACTTCCGCCAGTTCCTGATCCGACACCTCGCCCTGTTGCGCTTCGTGCGCACGTGGACCGTGCGGCTGCTCGTCCCACGCCGCTTCAGGAAGGCCGTCGCGCTCTACAAGGCCGCTCTCCGCGAGGAACTCTGGACGCCGATGAATCCCGGCGTCAGCAAGATGCTGGAGACCTACTTCCCCGAACGCCAGGCACGGGGCGAACATCTCGGCGATCCGGACGATCGCTACATCCGGGACGAGTTCCGGAAGCAGGGGATGTTGAAGATCCAGGCGCTCTATCGGGCATGGCGCCGAGACGGCGACGGCGTGCTGTGGGCAGGCCCACTCGACCACTCTGCGCGACGATCACTCGCACGGCTGTTCGGCGATCGAAGTCGAACTGCCAAATCGCCAATACCTCCAGCTCACCGGCACGATGGACCGTGACGTGTGGGCCAAACGGGGGGCCAAGCGAAAGTCGCGTCAGGTTGGCCCCCCGGTTTCGGCGCCGTCTCCAAGCTCTCTCTCACCTCTGGTTAGCGATGAACACGAACCGCAGGCAACTGCTTGACACGGCGTACGTTGCCGCCGGGCAGGTAGCGAGGCGGCGCTCTGTGCCGACTCGCCCGAGGACGTCGGTGCCGATGTCACAGCACCAACGATGGCGTGAACGACCCCGCCGCCGTGCCCGGCACCTGACCCCAGCGCACCCTGACGGGGTCGTTCACGCCATCGTTGGTCGTGTCCCGTGTCGCTGTCCGCATGTCCAGTTCGTGCAGGAGAACTGCGCCGCCCGCGTGTCCCCTCTCTTGCCCAGATGCGAGCGCAGAAGTGAGTATGCGCCTAGCGCCACGATCGGTTCGCGTACCCGCCTGGTTCTTCAGCAGAACACGGGCTGGTCTTGCGCTCAGATCGAGCCGCGCCACCATCGCGCAGATGATGCTGGTGCCGTGCTCGGCATCGTCAATGCTCTCCGCTTCGCTTCGACCCGGCTGTGGCCAGGCCTTCGGGCATTGACGACGCCTGCGCGCGGCACGGATTGGCAATGGCGCGATGGTGACCACTGCGATGGTCGCTCACGAGAGGTTGACGAAGACCGCGCGCAGGCGTATGGTGGATTCATCACTCCAGTGCCGCCCGGCACTCCTCCGGTTCGCCACAACGGCATCCGGAGCGCGCATTCGGCCGACGCTTCCAGGGCACGGTTTCGAGCGCATCCTTCACGACATCGCAGTTCGGTATTCGGAGCCTCTGGCGGTACCGCGTTCTCAGGACCGCGCACCGTCAATAGGCAGCGTTCACCAGTGGCACGATCGCGCCCTGGCCTAACTGAACGTTCGATCGATGGTCGCGTCATCAACGCGGCCGTCGCCGCTCGGAGCACAGCTCTCGCGGATCGATGCCGGCACTCAGCCCGCATCCGCGCTCATCAACAGCGGCGCGTCGATCGCCACATCGACGCGCCCGAGCGCGCCACTCACCAATCACGAATCGCGTGCGAGTGGGGGACGCCATGGATGTGCCCGAACGTGCGGACATCACGCCGGAACCGATCGCGATCACTCGATGCCGCGAATTGCTCGGCGAGGAGGCCGACGCGCTGTCGGACGACGAGGTGCGCGATGTCGCGCGCCACGCGGAAGCGATGGCGCGCATCCTGATCGCCCTGGCGGTGCAGAACGGCCGCATTCACTGACGGCCATGCCGAGTCGACAGATCTTGCCGCCGGCCGGAGACGGGTCTAAGCTGACCGAGATGATCGGCGCGGTGATCTACGTGCGCGTCAGCACGAAGGAGCAGACCGAGAACCTCAGTCTGCCGACCCAGCTCCGGGCCTGCGAGGAGTACTGCCGCCGGCAGGGTTACGACGTCATCGAGCGCTTCCACGAAGAGGGCGGGAGCGCCAAGACCACGGACCGCAGCCAGCTCCAGGCGCTGCTGAAGTACTGCCGGACGCACAAGGGCAAGGTCCACTTCGTCGTTGTGTACAACCTCACGCGCTTCGCGCGGGAGCAGTACGATCACTTCGCCCTGCGAGCGCACCTGCAGTCGCTCGGCATCTCGCTGCGGTCCGCCACCGAACCAATCGACGACACGTCCACTGGCAAACTGATGGAAGGCGTCCTGGCTGCGTTCGCACAGTTCGACAACGACGTGCGTTCAGAACGGACTCTGGCCGGCATGAAGACCGCGCTGTCGCTCGGACGGTGGACCTTCCAGGCGCCGCTCGGCTACCTCAACGCGCCGAAGTGGTCGAAGAGCAGCCTTGTACACGATCCGGTGCGCGGTCCGCTGGTGAAGCACGCGTTCGGGGATCTGGCTTCGGGACAGTTCACCGCACAGGAAGTGATTCGCCGCGCCACGGACGCCGGCCTGCGGACGCGGCGTGACCGCCCGCTCTCAGCGCAGACCTTCGGCAACATGCTGCGGAACCGCATCTACATTGGCCACATCGAGAGTCCGGAAATCGCCGTGAGCGCACGCGGCGACTTCGAGCCGCTGATCGACGAAGCCACGTTCTATCGGGCGCAGGCCGTCCTCGACGGTCGCGTACCCGTGGCCACGCCACGCCAGCGGAACCACCCGGACTTTCCGCTGCGCGGCTTCGTCCGCTGCGAAACGTGCGGACGCCCGCTCACGGGCAGTTGGTCGAAAGGGCGGAACGGCCGCTACGCGTACTACCACTGCCCGCGCCGCTGCCGAGCCGTCAACGTCAGCAAGGCCGCACTCGAAGGGGCATTCGTGGATGAACTGGCACTGCTGCAGCCGACGCCTGGCTACATGCGGCTCGTTAAGGATCGCGTGCTGTGTGTTTGGGAGCAGGAGTGCGCCGCGGCCCGGGAACGAGCCGCCGAGCAGGAACGCCGGCTCAAAGCCGTCCGCCTGAAGCTCGACAGACTCGACGAGGCGTTCCTGTACTCGGAATCGATCGACCTCGACACCTACAGCCGCCAACGCGACAGACTCCGCGAAGAGTTGACGTTGTCGAAGATCGATTACCACACCGAGGCAGTCGAGGAACTCGACGTAGAAGGCATCCTGGCGTTCGCCGAACGGATTCTGCCGCGCGCCGCGGACCTTTGGGTCCAGGCGTCGCTCGACTACCGCCAGCGATTGCAGCAGCTGTTTTTCCCCGAGGGAATCGCGTACGACGGAAATCGATTCAATCGAACCGCCGTAACTGCGCCGCTTTTCAGGTACTTGGAGGCCGATGAAAGGGCCGAATCAAGTTTGGCGTCCCCAACGGGATTCGAACCCGTGTTTTGGCCTTGAAAGGGCCACGTCCT
>CAZCEL010000244.1:0-7377 GCA_964497175.1 uncultured Bifidobacteriaceae bacterium | reverse complement strand
CGGCGAGATCTACGCGCGCGGCGCGGCCGACGACAAGGGCCAGGTGTTCATGCACTTCAAGGCCGTCGAGGCCCATCTCCGGCAGAACGGCCGGCTGCCGGTCAACATCAAGTTCATCCTGGAAGGCGAGGAGGAAGTCGGCAGCGAGCACCTCGACGACTTCGTCCGCGGCCACAAGACCGATCTCGCCGCCGATGTCGTCGTGATTTCCGACTCGCCGATGTTCGCCCGCGGTGTGCCGTCGATCTGCTACGGCCTTCGCGGGCTCGTGTACTTCCAGATCGATCTCCGGGGGAGCAGCACCGATCTGCACTCGGGATCCTTCGGCGGAGCCGTGTCCAACCCCGCCTTCGTGCTGGCGCAGATGATCGCGCAGATGAAGGACCGCGGCGGCCGCGTCAAGGTTCCAGGGTTCTATGACGATGTGCGGCCGCTGCAGGAGGCGGAGCGGCAGGCGTGGGCCTCCCTGCCCTTCAGCGAGAGGCAGTACCGGAAGGATTTCGGCATACCGCGGCTGCACGGAGAGTCCGGGTACAGCACGCTCGAACGGACGTGGGCCCGGCCGACGCTCGAAGTCAACGGCCTGCTCTCGGGCTTTACCGGCGAAGGGGCCAAGACCGTGCTGCCGGCCGTCGCGATGGCGAAGATCAGTATGCGGCTCGTGCCCGACCAGGATCCGAACACGATCGCGGGGCTGTTCGAAGCGTTCGTGAAGAAGATCGCGCCCAAGACCGTCACGCTGCACGTGACGCGGATGCACGGCGGGAAGCCGTGGATGACCTCCTTCGACAACCCGTACGTGCAGGCGGCGGGACGCGCCATCGAGAAGGGGTTCGGCAGGAGCCCCATCTTCACGCGCGAAGGCGGGTCCATTCCCGTGGTGTCGACTTTTCAGGAGGAGCTCGGCCTGCCCTCAGTGCTCTTCGGCGTGGGACTGCCGGATGAAAACGCGCACGCCCCTAACGAGAAGCTGGACGTGGCCAACTTCCACGGCGGCATCATCGCGTCGGCGCACCTGTACGAGGAGATCGGCGGTACTACGATCGGGTAGCCTTCAGCGATCAGCGAACAGCGAACAGCTTTCAGCTTTCGGGAGCACTCGAGTCGCAACGTCAAGGCAGGTCGAGATCCTGGGCTTCTGGACTCGGGAAGCCCGCCTCGGATTTGAAGCGCCGCCCAACGCTCGATGGAGCCGACGGCTCGTGTATCGGGCTGAAGGCTGAATGCTGACAGCCGATCGCTACACGCGGCTAATTGAGCGACGCCATCCGCCGCCGCAGCGCCTTGACGTGCTCCCAGATCTGGGACTGTTCCTCCCGCTCCGCCTCACCGAGCTCCGACCGGGACGACAGCCGTAGATACGCCTGAAGATCGCGCAACGCCGCAGAGAAGTCCCTCAGGTGATAGGCGAGGAGGCCCCGGTCACGCAACTCGTTGACCGCCAGTGGATCCACGGCCAGCAGCAGCTCGGTCACCTGGCGGGCTTGCGGGAAGGAGTACATCCCGACGTATACCCGCTTGAGGTTGAGCAGCACGCGCGCCATGATCTGCGGCTTGGACGCGTGCGCCAGGACCGAGCCGTCCCACATCGCGCTCTCGCCAACGTGCCTTCTGAGCAGCTCCCGGCACATCGATTCGGTGACGAGCGCCCCGCCGTGGTGAGCATCGATGATCATGTCCTGTGAATGCCGGCTCTCGGGCGGCGCCGGGCAGCGCAGCAGAAAGTGCCCCGGGAAGTTGACGCCGTGGATCTCGACGCCGGCGCGGCGGGCGACTTCCATGTACACGAGGGCGAGCGTGATCGGAATGCCGGTCCGGCGATCGAGCACCTCGTTGAGAAAGCTGTTGCGGGGATCGTCGAACTGCACGTCGTTGCCCACGAAGCGCAGGTCGGTGAACAGGTAATCGTTGAGCGCGGCGACGCGCGCGTAGGCTGCCGGATCGACGCGGGGCGGGGGCTCTTCCCCTGCCAGGCGCGCGCCGGCAACGCGGCGGGCGGCTTCGCGCCCGAGCTCGTCGAGCTGTGCCAGATACGGCCGCGCATCGAGGTTCGGACAGCCGACGCGCGCGATCATCAGCGCAGCCACGGCGAGATCCGGATCCTGGCTGCGCGCGACGCGGGCAAAGCTCTCGACGAGCGTGTCGGACATCATTGGGGGCGTCCCGGGGCGGACCGACCAACAGGATAGCCCAAGAACCAGCACGCGCGACGCGGGACCACAGAGCCGTTTGCAGTTCCATGTAGCGTCGGCGCGCCGGCCCGACTGCGGGCGAGGCGACACAGGAGGCCGGAAAACGCCTCGCAAGGGAGCGACGACCTCGCGCACTCTCAATCGCGCCGACGCAGCGCGACCAGGAAGTCCCAGGTGAGCGCATCGAGATGGTCGACAAGCGCGTCCGCGCCCGGAAGGTCCGCGGCTCCGTAGGTGTGCGTGACGGCGACGGTCAACATCCCCGCCGCCCGGGCGGACTCGATGCCCCAGCGCGAATCCTCGACCGCCACCGAGTCGCCCGGCGCGATCGGCGCGCCGGTGGCGCGGGACAGCAGCTCGAGCGCTCGTCGATAGGGATCCGGCGCTGGCTTGCCAGCCGCCGTATCCTCGCAGGAGACAATGGCCGTAAAGTGCGCCGCCAGCCCGGCCCCGTCGAGCACGCGAACGATCTCGGGACGACGCGCGCCCGACGCGATGGCCAGCGGACACGCGGCGGCCAGCCTGCGAACGGCCGACACGGCTCCCGGAAAGAGCAGCGAGCCGCCGCGCTCGAGATCCAGGAGGCGCGCGGCTTTGCGCGCGACGAGATCCGCGATCTGACGCGTCGACCAGACAACCGCCCGATCCACGGCGATGGCTTCGAACACGCCCTGGTCGTCGTAGCCCAGGTAACGGCTGTAATAGTCGGATTCGGTCAGAGGGACGTCTTCGTCCGCAAGCACGTCACCAAAGGCCCGAAAGTGCAGCGGCTCGCTGTTGGCGATGACGCCGTCGAAATCGAACACCACGGCCCTGATCACGTGCGCACAATCCTGGTCCCCGGGATCAGCTCTTGACCTTGAACCGCTCGCCCGCGGTGATCGGAACCTTGAGGCGGTTCTCCGCGGGCGGGAACGGGCACTCGTAGGTCTCGTTGTAGTAGCAGTACGGGTGGTACGCGCGGTTGAAGTCCAGCTCGTAGATGCCCGTGGCCGTCCGATCGAGATCGAGGTATCGGCCGGCCGGGTACGTCTCGGTGCCGCTGGTCAGATCGCTGAAGGGAACGAACAGACGCGTCAGATCAGGGTTCTTCGCCTCGACGAATGCGCCGAGCGTCATCGCCTGGCCCTTCAGCGTGAACTGCAGCACGCCGACGCGAAGCATCTCCCGCTCCTGCCCGGTCGAGGTCGGCATCATGAGCCTGGTCTGGTCGGTGGCGGGCCTGAGCGCCGCGGCGACGTGGTACGCGGGATCGACCGGATAGTACCCGAGCGGCAGGAACTGGGCCTTGCGGCTCTCCGGGACCGGGTCGTTCGACTTCTGGAAGGACTGGTCCTTCAGGGCCCGATCGGCCTCGACGCGGGTCACGTAATCCTGTGGATCTTCGGGCGGCCCGGCTCCGCATGCCGCAGTGGCAAAGGACAAGGCGAGTGCACCCATCGCGCGCCGCACGGGCCTGCGGTGTCGCCAACGCTGTCGCATACCTCCATTTTAGCGACTAGTAGATGGCCAATCCCCCAGCAGGATCGCCAGGAGCGCGATGGCAACGGCCGCGACCCGGCGGCCTGCCGCCCTGGAGACGTGAACGAGAATCTCACTTTATCATGATAAAATGCAGTAGATGTTCGCTCGTGATTTGCCCCTTCCCCCGGCCGGTCGCGAAACGTTTTTCCTGTGGGGTCCTCGTCAAACGGGGAAAACCACGCTGCTTCGCCAGTCCTATCCAGAAGCATCGTGGATCGACCTCCTCAAGGCTGACGAGTACCGACGCTACGTGGAGCGGCCCGAGCTGCTCAGAGAAGAATTGACGGCCGGGCGACATCGGCCGACCCAGGTTGTCATTGACGAGGTGCAAAAGGTTCCAGCCCTCCTCGACGAGGTGCACTGGCTGCACGAACACCTCAGGCTCCGATTCGCCCTCTGTGGATCGAGCGCGCGCAAGGTCAGACGGGGTGCCGCCAACCTGCTCGGCGGACGGGCCGTGCGGTACGAACTGCATGGTCTGACCGCGCCGGAGATCGGCAAGAGCCTTGATCTCGTCCGGCTGCTTAATCATGGGTACCTGCCAGCTCTCTACGAAGCCGAGCATCCGGAGCGGTGGCTCGCTTCCTATGTTGGCGACTATCTCAAGGAGGAGGTCGCCGCCGAAGGACTCGTCCGAAACCTGCCGATTTTCTCTGGCTTCCTGCGAGCGGCCGCGCTTTCTGAAGGCAGCCTCGTCAACTTCGCGAGCATCGCACGCGACTGCGGTGTGTCGAGCCACACCGTCAAAGAGCACTTCGGGATCCTCGAGGATACGTTGCTCGGCCGCTTCCTGCCCGCCTACACCCGACGTCCCAAGCGCCGGGTCATCTCGTCACCCAAGTTCTATTTTTCGGATGTGGGGGTCGTGAACCATTTGGCACGACGAGGTCGCCTGGAGCCGGGCAGCGAGCTGTTCGGCCGCGCGTTCGAGAATTGGGTGCTGCACGAGCTGGTCGCCTGGATCGCCTACCATTCCCCGCAAACCGACCTCGCGTACTGGCGCCTCGCCAGCGGTATCGAAGTCGACTTCATCGTCGGGCCCATGAACACAGCAATCGAGGCGAAGGCCAGCGCTCGCGTGACGAGCGACCATCTGCACGGGCTTCGGAATCTTGTCCTCGATCATCCGCTGGTGCGGCGCGCAATTGTCTGTCTCGAGCCCAAGCGCCGGAGAACTCCAGACGGCATCGACATCCTGCCCGTGCAGGCGTTCATCGAGAGCCTGAGCGACTTGGTTCAGGATTCCGGAAGGTAACGTCCAGCAGCCCGGCCCGGAGGAGCGATCAGGGCTTCCCGGGAGCTTCAGAAGATGTATCCCCCCTGGGCCACTGCCTTGTCGGCGATGACGCGGCGAATGGCCGCTGTGTTGATCGGCATGGTCTTGAACAGCCGCCGCAGCGCGGAGGTGGTTGTTCTGAGCGTATCGCCCTCCAGCATGGCGGCGAGCGCCTGTTTGGCCGAGGCGTCGATGCGCATGCCGGCGTCGTTCACGAAGACACGCGCAGCATCCACCTGCAGGGCGGAATCGGCCGCCGCTGTCGCCGACGCGGCGGATGCCCGCAACACCGCGCTGTCGGCGCTGTAGGTATCGATCAGCATGTCGGCGGAGTGCATCAGCACCTCCTGCTGGTCCGACAGCCTCTCGCGATAGGTCTGCATGGCGAGCCCCAGAACCAGCAGCACGGCTTTCTTGAATCCTTCTACCGCGCGATGCTCCTCCGCAAGGACCGTGGTGACGTCGGTCCCGATCGCGGGAGGGCCGGTCAGTTCCTCCTGCAGCGCTTTCGCTGCCGGAATGAGCGCAAGCTCTCCTTTGGTTGCACGGCGGGCCAGCATGCCCGGGATGAGCAGCCTGTTGATCTCGTTGGTGCCTTCGAAGATGCGGTTGACGCGGGAGTCGCGGTAGTGGCGTTCGGCCGGGTAGTCGCGGACGTATCCATTGCCGCCGTGAATCTGGATGTTCTCGTCGAGCACGTAGTCGAGCGTCTCGCTGCCGGCCACCTTGGCGATGGAGGCCTCGACGGCGTACTCCTCCAGCGTGGCGAGCGCCACCGCCTGATCGGCGGGATCGTGCGGCGTGGCGGCGATGCGCGCGTCGATCATGCCCGCGGTGCGGTACATCAGGCTCTCGACCGCGTACGTCCGGACGATCATCTCGCCGAGCTTGTGCTTGATCGCGCCGAACGCGGCGATCGGCTGACCGAACTGACGGCGCTCGGCCGCGTACCTGGCAGATTCCCCGATGCCGATCTTGGCGCCTCCCTCGCACATCGCACCCAGCTTGAAGCGGGCGAAGTTGAGCACGTTGAACGCGATCTTGTGGCCTCTGCCGATCTCGCCGATCAGGTTCTCCGCCGGGACCCTGACGTCCTGCAGGATCACCGGGGTCGTAGACGACCCGTGGAGGCCCATCTTGTGCTCTTCCTTGCCGCTCGTCACGCCGGCGAACGCCCGCTCGACGATGAAGGCGCTGAAGTGTTCGCCGCCGACCTTGGCGAACACGATGAACACGTCGGCGAAGCCGCCGTTGGTGATCCACATCTTCTCGCCGCTCAGCACGAAGCTGCCGTCCGTCTGCCGCTCGGCCCGGGTCCTCGCGCCGAGCGCATCCGATCCGGATCCGGGCTCGCTGAGGCAGTAGGCGCCGATCATCTGGCCTGACAGCAGCGGCGGCAGGTACTTCCGCTTCTGAGCCTCGCTGCCGAACAGCACGAGCGGCAGGATCATCAGGTTGACATGAGCGCCGAAGGTCGCGCCGAAGGACGCGGATCGGGACATGCGCTCGCTCACGATCATCGACGTCGTCTTGTCGAGCTGCACGCCGCCGTGGGCCTCTGCCACATCGACGCCCAGCAGGCCGAGCGCTCCGGCGCGGCGGACGAGATCGCGCGCGAGCGTCCAGTCCTTCTGCTCGAGGCGATCGAGCAGGGGCGACACCTCGCCCGTGATGAAATCGGTCACCGTCTGTCCGATGAGGCGGTGCTCGTCCGTGAGTTGGGCGGGCGTGAACACCGCGGCCGGGTCGATGGCCTTGAGAAGCCACTGGCCGCCGCCGAGCGTCGGCGTCGCAGAAGTCGCGGTCGTCATTGCTCCATCCTTTCGAAAAGCCCGGCGGCACCCATACCGCCGCCTACACACATCGTCACTAACCCATACCGCCCGTTGCGCCGGCGGAGCTCGTACAGCAGCGTCGTGGCCAGTTTTGCGCCCGTGCAGCCCAGCGGGTGGCCGAGCGCGATGGCCCCGCCATTGACATTCAGCTTGTCCGGATCGATGGGCAGCTCTCTGAGACAGGCCAGCACCTGCGCCGCGAACGCCTCGTTCAGTTCGATCAGGTCGATCTGGTCCAGCGCCAGACCCGCGAGCGCCAGCACTTTCCTGATCGCGGGAACGGGCCCGATGCCGAAGCGCTCGGGCTCGACACCGGCCGTGGCGAACGCCGCGAAGCGGGCGAGCGGCCTCAAGCCGCGCTGGCGCGCCAGCTCGAGCGACGTCAGCAGGACCGCTGCCGCGCCGTCGCTCGTCTGAGAGGAATTGCCGGCCGTGACGGTGCCCGCCGCGTGAAAGGCGGGCCGCAGCTTGGCGAGCGCCGCCGCCGACGTGTCGCGCCGCGGGCGCTCGTCCTGCACGACGGTCAGAGTAGACGGGCGGGCGGTGTCCG
>CAZCEL010000243.1:0-7379 GCA_964497175.1 uncultured Bifidobacteriaceae bacterium | reverse complement strand
ACGAGATCATGCCTAGTCTCGTGGGCTCGGAGATGTGTATAAGAGACAGCCACCTACGGGCCAGGCACACTCGTGGAGATCAACGAGCACCACACCGTGATCGAGTTCGACGAGCACGGGCGCCGAACCTTCGCCACGCGCCTGGTGGTGCTCCATTCGACGAGTGAGCCAGCCCCTTCGAAACCCTCCCGAAAGCGTGCGGTCAAGGCGAAAGCCAAGGAAGGGAAGCGGTAGACCATCCGAGCCACCTACATCCACGGCACCGGTCCTCGCGAGCAGGAGCGTCTGGCCGCCCTGAATGGTCTCACCAATCAGCAGTTCGTCACGTTCCTCGGCGTCCGGGCCGGTCAACGGATCCTGGAGGTCGGAAGCGGCCTGGGGCTTCTCGCTGCGGCCGTGGCTGGTGCCGCCCCTGGTGTCGAGGTTGTCGGCCTCGATCAGTCCTCGGCGCAGATCGCCGCCGCCGTGAAGGATTCTCGAGTGAGGTATGTGCGGGGGGATGCGCACCGGCTGGAGTTCGATGACGCGAGCTTCGACCTTTCGTACGCCAGGTACGTGCTCGAGCACGTGGCCGAGCCGGCACGCGTGCTCAGCGAGATGAGACGTGTCACGCGTCGAGGCGGCCGCGTGGCCGTGTGCGAAAACGACATCAGCCTGCTTCGCGTGGATCCCGACTGCCCGGCGTTCGAGTCCGTCTGGCTGGCATTTCAACAGTACCAATGCACCCTGGGCGGGGACAGCCATGTCGGCCGACGCCTGTACCGGCTGTTCTGCGACGCGGGGCTCTCGACGATTGAATTGTCAGTTCAGCCGGAGGTGCACTGGCACGGATCCCCCGACTTCACTGCGTGGATCCAGAACATCATCGGCAATGTGGACAGCGGCCGACGCGGGCTGATCGACGCCGGATTGTGCCGCGAGGAGCAGATCGACACGGCTGTCGCGGAACTGAAGGGCCTGCTGGAGAACGACCGTGCCAGCTCGCACTTCATGTGGAACCGCGCCGTCGGTGCGGCCTGACACGATCGTCGAGCGAGCCGCACGCGTACGTTCTTTCCCATTCCGGCCGCAGATGTTCCGGAATGGCGATCGTCGCCAAGCAGGATCAGCCTGAGGGGCGGTGCGGTGACCTGCCTGGCGGCGAGACATGTGCTGGTTTGGCACCCGCCGGGCCGCTCGGCGGACTGTGCGACGGTCAGGTCCAGCCTCGTCGTGCCGAGAAGAGGATAAGCAACCGTCCCACGGGAGGAGAGAAGATGCGTCGCTCAGTGGTTTCCGTTCTTGTGTGTGCGTTGGCCGCCTCAGCGCCGGCGGTGTGGGCGCAGCAGCCTACGGCCTCCTCGCGCCCCGCGCCGATGACAGACATCTATCACGTTCATTTCGCCAAGGCGGTGCCCGGCCAGGCGGCCGCGCTCGGCGAGAGCCTGAAGATCCAGGATCCAAAGACAATGATGCCGGGGCACCTGACGGTGCTGCGGCACCAGGAAGGCGACGACTGGGACTTCGTGGCTATCGAGCACGTCGGCACCAAGGCCACTGTCGAGATTCCGTCGGGGCCGGGTCCCTCGCGCAATCTGAGCGCGTGGCACGAGGACAGTTATGTGTCGGGTCCTCCCTGGGCCGATGTCGTCCGGGCGATGGGACTACCGACGGGACCGGGCGCGCCGGGATCGAACCCGGCGACGGCCGTGTACGTCGTCAGCGTCCTCAGGGCGGTGCCGGGACACCGCGAACAGCTCCAGCAGGCGATCACGCGCACGGATCCGACGTCGAAGATCGCCATTGGCGCCGTGCTCTTTCAGCACCTCGAAGGCGGCGCGTGGACGTTCCTCAGTGTCAACCGGTACAACACGTGGCAGGATTTCGCCGCGGATCATGCGGCGAGCGTCGCGCCGTCGGGGTCGGGCGCGGCCCAATGGGCCGAGTCGCGCCAGCACGCGGATTTTCACCGGGACACGATCGCCGATCGGATCGCGCCGCTGAAATGAGTGAGCAGCGATCAGCGGACAGCGATCAGCGGTCAGCACACAGCTGACAGCGAACGGCACACAGCGGGACCGGCGGCGCGCATGCGCATGGCGTGAAGAGGCGGACTGCTCGCAGGAGCATCCCGGTCCTCCTGCGCAGCGCCCGGCGCGCTTCCCGTGATGCTGGGTGAAACCGCCCCCGCAGACGCAGTCTGCGATCCGCGAGACGCTTCGAGGGTTGAACAGCCGTTCCGCCAGGGCAATAATTCGTGTGATGCCGATTCACCTGTTCGATCACGGCGCTCGAATGGCCCGGCCGGTCGTTGCCAGGCTCGTGACGCCGGGCTTGTTCTGCGCGGCTGCCGCGGTAGTACTGGTCGCGGTCGCGACTGCCCAACAGGTCGCTTCTGACGCGCCCATGCTGACGGAGGCCGCCGCACGGGCCCTCAAGAACCCCATCGGCAATACGTCCCAGTCGATCGGCCGCGGCAAGCTGCTCTACACGTCGCTGGGGTGCGCCGACTGCCACGGCAGGGATGGCAAAGCGCTCATCGAAGTGGTCGCCAACGCCACGGATCTGACCAACCCGGACGTGTGGAAGAACGGCGCCGACGAGGGCCTCATCTTCCGCAGCATCCGCGATGGAGCAGGGCTTGCGATGCCGCCGTTCAAGACCCAGGTCGGTGAGCCGGACGACATCTGGCACCTGGTCAATTTCATCCGGAGCCTCTGGCCCGAGGGTCGACGGCCATCGGTTACGGCCGGTCCAGGCGAGTAGGACGGGCACCCAGGCCGACCAGTCGCGGTCGCCTCACAACCCAACCTGCCGCACCGGTCGTGGCATAATTCCGCGAGCAAGGAAGACCCAACTGTTCCGGACACCTGCAGGAGGCGCTATGAAGCAGAGCGATAGCAGCGGGCGCGCGAGTTCTCCACCGTCGCCCACACGGCGGCAGTTTCTGGCGGGTGCGGCGCCTGCGGTCGCTGCGGCGGCCGCCGCGCTCAAGCCTGCCGACCTGCTCGCGCAGGCCACGTCGGCGATTCCCTCGTTGAGGATCCCGAGGGAAATCGCCACCGCCCTCGGCGAGGCGCCGACGGTTGGCAGCTTCGAGGGCAACGGCATGACGGGCGCCGAAGTGTTCGCCGAGCTCTGCAAGAAAGAGGGGCTCGCGGCCATGTTCTGCTGCCCGGGCAACTACACCGTGACGCATGCGATTGCCGCGGCGGGTGTGCCGAGCTACGGCGGCCGCACCGAAGGCACCATGGCGGCGGCGGCCGACGGCTACGCGCGAGCCACGGGCGAGGTGGTCGCGTGCTCGGGCACCGAAGGGCCAGGCTTCACCAACATGATCACCAGCATCGCCGCCGCGTACTACGCGCGCATCCCGCTGCTGGTGCTCGCGAGCAACGTGCAGCTGGCGGGCGAGGATCGGGAGGCCGGCATTCAGGCGATGTACCAGCAGCCGATCACCACGGGGATCAAGAAGTACGGCAAGCGGATGATCCTGCCCAACCGCGTGCACGAGTACGGCGCCTACGCGTTCCGCGAGCTCAAGACCGGCGTGCCCGGACCCGTTCACCTCGATTTCCCCGGCGAGGTGGCGCGCATCCGCTTCAAGGATCCCGGGCAGCTCACCGACTACTACGACCGCACGAAGTACCGCTCCGAGTCCCGGGCCGTGCCCGCTTCGGCGGACGTCGCCAGGGCCGTCGCGCTCATCACCAAGGCCGAGCGGCCGCTGGTGATCGCCGGCCACGGCGTCTTTCATCGGAAGGCGTGGGACGCGCTCCTCTCCGCCGCCGAGAAGAACGACCTGGCCGTCGTCACGAGCGGTCCGATGCGCGGCCATTTCCCGGACGACCACCGGCTGTCGGCCAGCCTGTCCCCGCGCGCGTTCATGAGCGCCGATCTCATCGTCTTTGTCGGTCAGTACTCCATGCCCAGCCCGGGCGAGTACAGGGTCAATCCCGACGTGCGCGCGATTCGCGTCCATCCCGAGGGCGGGGATCTCGGCCGGAACTGGCCGCTCGAGCTCGGCGTGGTCGGCGACGAGCTGGCATTTCTCGAAGCGCTTGGCAACGGCCTCCCGAGGCGTCGGCGCGACGCGTGGGTGGCCGAGGTGAAGGCGGCCCGCGACACGTACGAGCAGGAGCTCGCGCGGAACTACCAGCTCGGGCTGAAGTACAGCGCCGATACGGGTGCACTCCACCCTTCGGTCATCGGCAAGGAGCTGAACGATTTCCTCTACAAGGGCAAGATCGATCCCAAGCAGACCATGACCGGGTGGGGCGGCTTCTCGTGGCAGCGCACCACGGTCCCATTCCTCCGGGCTAATCGTGCGGGCCAGGAGATCGTCTGTCCGTATCAGTACGGGGCGATTGGCCCCGACATGGCCATGATGATCGGCGCCGCGCTCGCGGTGAAGGACGGCACGGGTCCACAGCAGCCGTATAGAGGAGCGCCCAGCGTGTGCCTGACGACGGACGCCGGGATGGGCTTCACGCTCGTCGAGCTCGACACGGCTGTGAAATACAAGGTGCCCCTGATCACCGTGGTCTACAACAACGACTGTTGGGGCACGTGGACAGCGACCGCCGGGATACCGCGCTCGGTGCATCTGCACCTGTTCCAGGAGAACATCCGCTACGACAGGATGGCCGAGGCGCTCGGCGCGCACGGCGCCTACGTGCGGACGCCCGAGGAGCTCCGCGCCGCGCTCGCCCGGAGCTTCGACATCGCGTCGAAGGAAGGGCTTCCTTCGCTCATCAACGTCCAGGCGAAGAAGGAGTTCAGCTCGGCACGCGACTACCCGCCCGGGGGCGGGATGGGCTTCGAGCCGGGCATCACCGGCTTCCAGCACTGATGGCACCGAAGGCGCCGGCTCGACTCCCCGCGCGTGTCGTCGGGGATGTGCTCAGGGGGTACGTCGAGCGCGGCGTCCTTCGAAGCGTCAGTCACGAGAAGCGGCGCGGCACCCGGACGGGGTTCACGATGATCTGGCATCACGGGCGCTCCTTTCAACTCGAACTCTCGTCCGGTGCCGTGTCGTTCCCCGCGCTCCTGCCCGGCGTCACGAGCGGCTCGCCGATGGCGAAGGACCTGCGAGCATTCCTCCGACGGTTCGAGACCGAGGAGGTTCCCGCGCACCGCCGGATCGATCCGCGCAAGGCGCGGCTCCGAGTCGCCGTGCGTCGAGGGCGGGTCTCTCTCGGACTCAGCGTCAAGCACGGCGAATACGACTACTGCACGCGGCGGCTGGTCCATCTGGTCCAGGAAGTCTTCATGGTCTTTCTGCCCGACGGGCCGTACCACGACTACCGCATCGGGACACTGGGTCTCGACCCCGAAAGGGTGTGGGCATGACATTCAATCCACAAGGTTTGCTGGTTCTCGTCGGATTCGGCGTGCTACTCACCTTGGCACTGTCATCTCCTGGCGGCGGCTGGTTTCGCTTCGCCGAGGCTGTCGTCACGGTGATCGTTCTTCTCGGCGTGGCCGGGCTTCTACGCGAATCCGGAGCGCGGCCGCGTTGAGGTCCAATTGCGGGTGGCCCCGGCGACCGGGATACAATGTTGGGTCCAGTTGAAAGGGAGACCTGCCCATGAAACCTAGCCAGTGGCTCAGGGGTGTCGCCGGTGCAGCGACGTTGCTGCTCGTCGGTGTGCTCGGCGCCCGGATCGAGGCCCAGCAGGGGTCGGCCAGTCTGTCGACACCGACGTTCACCAAGGACGTCGCGCCCATCCTCCAGCGGTCCTGCATGAATTGTCATCGCCTGGGCTCGATTGGCCCGATGGCGCTCACCTCCTACGAGGAGGCGCGGCCCTGGGCGAGGTCGGTTCGCCAGAAGGTGATGGCCCGCGAGATGCCGCCCTGGTACATCGACCGCCGCGTGGGCATCAACAAGTTCAAGGACGATCCGTCGCTGAGCGACCGGGAGATCGACACGATCGTCCGCTGGGTGGACGGCGGGGCGCCGCGCGGAAATCCCGCCGACATGCCGCCTACCCCCGACTTTGCCGATCTGGGCCTCTGGCACATCGGCAAGCCGGACATGGTCGTGACGCTGCCGAAGGACTTGATGGTGGCGGCGTCCAATCCCGATCAGTGGCGCGACGTCCTGGTCGATCCGGGGATCACCGAGGATCGGTGGCTGATGGCCGTGGAAACCAAGCCGTCGAAGGGCTGGCGCGTTGTTCATCACGCGGTGACCACGCTCGTCCCGCCCGACGGGGCATCGACCGTGACGTCGGCCGCCGACCTGCGCAGCTCGCTGCTCAACGAGTACGCGCTCGGAAAGAATGCCGACGTGTTTCCTGAAGGGGCGGCCCGCCTGATCAAGGCCGGATCGAAGATCAACTTCAATTTGCACCTCCATTCGATTGGCGAGGAGCTGCCCGCCAACGTCGAGGTCGGCCTCAAGTTCTACCCGAAGGGATTCCAGCCCAAGTACGTTGCCGACATCGTTCCGGTGGCTGGCAGCGAGCTCGATATCCCGCCCAACACCGACAACGTGCGCGTGGACAGCTATTTCAGGCTGAAGACGCCGGTCCGGGTGCTCTCATTCCAGCCCCACATGCACAACCGCGGCAAGGCCATGTGCGTCGAGGCGATCCTTCCCGGCGACGGCGTTCCGAGCATCGAGCACGGCGATCCGATCGTGCCACTGAGCTGCGTGGACAAGTATCAGTTCGCCTGGCACATCGCCTATCACTACGCCGAGGACGCGCAGCCGATCCTGCCGGCCGGCACCGTGCTCCACATCACGGCTTGGCACAACAACACGGCCAGCAACCGCTTCAATCCCGACCCGGACCAGCACGTGACGTTCGGCCAGCGCACCGTCGACGACATGAGCTTCGCTTGGATGAAGTTCCTGTACCTGACCGAGGACGACTACAAGGAACAGGTGGCGGCGCGCAAGAAGCAGCAGACCCAGACCCAGAACCAGTAGCGGACGGGCGATGCGACTGCAGATGCGGATCGGGCTCGCCGCGGCGGCCGTCGTGGGCCTCGCCCTGGCGGCGCCCACCGAGGGGCAGATCAGGTACTCCTCGGGCCAGAACGCTGCGCCGATCTTCGAAGGGTGGCAGAAGAACGCTGACGGCACGATCAGCATGGTCTTTGGCTACCTGAATCGGAACTACGAGGAGGAGCTGGACATCCCCCTTGGCGACGCCAACCGCTGCGAGCCGGGGCCCCTTGACTGCGGCCAGCCGACGCACTTTCTCACTCGCCGCCAGCGGTTCGTGTTCAGGGTCACGCTCCCGCGGGACTGGCCGAGGGACCGGCGGCTGTCGTGGCTCCTCACGTCCAGGGGGAAGACCGACACGGCACGCGGCACGCTTCATCCCGAGATGGAGATCGATCTGTCTCTTATACACATCTGACGCTGCCGACGATCTTACGCGTGT
>CAZCEL010000242.1:0-7423 GCA_964497175.1 uncultured Bifidobacteriaceae bacterium | reverse complement strand
GCGTTCATCGTCCTGTTGTTTTCCCTCACCGTGCACGAGACGGCTCACGCATGGACGGCCGATCGGCTGGGCGATCCCACGGCGCGGCTGCTCGGTCGCGTGTCGCTCAACCCGGTTGTGCATGCTGATTTAATCGGCACGGTGCTGTTTCCGCTGCTGGCCATCGTGGGGGGACTGCCGCTCATCGGCTGGGCGAAGCCGGTGCCGGTCGACGCTCGCCGCCTGCGCAGCCGCCGGCGCGATTCCGTTCTGGTCGCCGCCGCCGGACCGGCGAGCAATCTGGGGCTGGCGGTGATGGCGGCCCTCGTCCTCGGAGTGATGCCGGTCTCTCCCATCACGCTGGGTGAGCCGAACGTGTCGGCGCCGATGGCCACGCTGCTCGCGAGCGCGCTCAGGGTCAACGTCCTGCTGGCGGTCTTCAACATGCTGCCGATTCCTCCGCTCGATGGCGGCAATGTGCTCGGTGGGCTCCTGCCGCCGCGCCTGGCCTGGCGGTTCGACAAGGTGGTGCGGCCGTACGGGTTCCTCCTGCTCTATGCGCTGATGCTGACGGGCGCCTTCAGCTACCTGGTCGTCCCGCCGGCGCGGCTTCTGCTGTCCTGGCTTCAGTGAGGGCCAGGGCGCGCGTCGTATCGGGCATGCGGCCGACAGGGCATCTGCATCTCGGTCACCTGGTCGGCGCGCTGGGCAACTGGATCCCGATGCAGGACCAGTACGACTGCTTCTACTTCGTCGCCGACTGGCACGCGCTCACGAGCGACTACGCCGACACGCGTCAGCTGACGTCGTTCGCGGTCGAGAACGTCGCCGACTGGATCGGCGCCGGTCTCGATCCGGAGAAGAGCACCCTCTTTGTCCAGTCGCTGGTGCCCGAGCACGCCGAGCTGTACCTGCTGCTGTCGATGGTGGTGCCGGTGCCCTGGCTGGAGCGCGTCCCCACCTACAAGGAACAGCAGGAGAGCCTCACGGACAAGGACCTGTCCTCACTCGGCTTCCTCGGCTATCCGCTGCTTCAGACGGCGGACGTGACGATCTACGACGCGCAGCTGGTGCCCGTGGGCGAGGACCAGGTGGCGCATCTCGAGCTGGCGCGCGAGGTCGTCCGGCGGTTCAACAACTTCTTCGGCGACGTGCTCGTCGAACCGCAGCCGCTGCTGACAACGTTCGGGCGCCTGCCGGGGCTCGACGGCAGCAGGAAGATGAGCAAGAGTCTCGGCAACACGATCCACCTCTCGGACGGTGCCGACGAGGTACGGAGGAAGGTGATGCGGATGTACACGGATCCCAAGCGGGTCAGGGCCGACATTCCAGGCACCGTTGAGGGCAACCCCGTGTTCACCTATCACGACGCCTTCAACCCGAACATCGACGAGGTCGAGGATCTCAAGGCCCGGTACCGCGCGGGCCGCGTCGGCGACGTCGAGGTCAAGACCAAGCTCGCGCGCGCCCTGAACGCCCGCCTCGAGCCGATTCGCGAGCGCCGGGCCGCGGCCTGCTCCAGACCGGGCGTCCTGAAGGAGATGCTCTTCGAGGGATCGCGACGCGCGCGGCTGGTCGCGCGCGAGACGATGGGCCGCGTCCGCGAGGCGGTCAAGATCAACTACGCCTGACCCATGCAGGACTTCGAATCCTCCGTGGATGCCGTGGCCGTCCGCCTCGAGAACTTCGAGGGGCCGCTCGATCTTCTGCTGCATCTCATCCGGACGAACGAGCTGAACATCTGCGACATCCCGATCGCCCTCATCACGGCGCAGTACCTCGACACGATCCGGCTGATGCAGGAGCTCAACCTGGACGTGGCCGGAGAATTCCTCGTGATGGCCGCGACACTGATACACATCAAGTCGAGAATGCTGCTCCCGCGGCCCGAGACGGCGGCGGGCGCGGACGCCGACGAGGAGGATCCGCGCGACGGTCTGGTACGGAGGCTGCTCGAGCACCAGCGGTTCAAGGCGGCTGCGGGCCTGCTGCACGAGCGCGAGCAGCTGCGCGCGGCCCAGTGGCAGCGGCCCGACGAACGCGTCGCCGGGCTGGCGGGTGACCAGTACGAGCCGGAGCTGGAGGTCGACCTCTTCAGCCTGGTGACGGCATTCCAGGCCGTTCTCGCCCGTGCCCGGGAGCGTCCTCACGTGCCCCTGCCCGCGGAAGTGATCCCGGTGGAGGTTCGCATGGACCAGATTCTCGCGCGGCTGTCCGAGACCGAGGCGTGCGGCTTCGAGGAGCTCTTTGCCGACGTGGACACGCGCGCCGGACTGGTCGTCACGTTTCTGGCCCTGCTCGAGATGATCCGGCTCAAGCTCGTGCGTGTGTTTCAGTCGGGCAGCTTCGGCCCCATCCGCGTGTACAAGCGCCCGCGGCCGGCCGACGCCCCCCACCCGATCGGCGACCCGGAGACTCGTGCGAACGGTTGAGGCACTCGTGCGTCGGGCTGCCCGCAAGCGGCAGTTGCAGACGGAACCGTGGTGACCCGCACCGACCGTTGAAGGAGGAGGCTGTGCGCCAGGATGGACCCGACAGGCAGGATGGCGACGGCGTGGGGCTGGAGCCCGGTGGGCAGACCCAGGAAGGGGAGGGTCTGCCTCAGGTGTCAGCCGAGATCAAGGCGATTCTGGAGGCCCTGATTTTTGCCTCGCCGGAACCGCTGACGCGAAAGGCCATGCTCAAGCTGCTCGACTCGGAACCCGCCGAGGACGTCCGTGCGGCGCTCGCTGAGCTGAAAGTTGATTACGAGCGGCCGGGCGGCCTCCAACTCGTCGAAGTCGCCGGAGGCTATCAGATCGTCACACGGCCCGAACTTCACGACTGGGTGCGGCGGCTGTTTCAGGAGCGCAGCACACAAAAGCTGACGGCGCAGTCGCTCGAAACGCTGGCCGTGGTCGCCTACAGGCAGCCGATCACGGCCGTCGAGATCGCCGAGATTCGCGGCGTGAACACGGCCGGCGTCCTCAACACGCTGCTCGAGCGCCACCTCATCAAGATCGTGGGTCGCAAACAGGTCGTTGGGCGTCCCTTCCTCTACGCGACGACCAAGGAGTTTCTGATCCGGTTCGGGCTGAACGACCTGAGCGACTTGCCGAAGATCGAAGATCTGGCCGACGCGCTCGGCATCGAGCGGCCGCTGCTGGTCGAGCGCGCGCTCGAGGAGGATCAGCTGCCGCTCGAGGAGTCCGGGTCCGAGCCAGACGGCGAGGGAGGGGCGTCAGGCGCCGCCGGATCGGTGCATTGAGGGCGGCGGTGCAGCGCTGCCCTCGACAACCTGCCGCAGCCGGTGTACCTCGCGCGCCGAGAGGTCCCGCCACTGTCCCGGGCGGAGCCGGTCGTCTCTGATGGGTCCGATCGCGATCCGCCTCAGGTGCCGCACCGGGTGGCCGATCGCATCGAACATTTTTCGCACCTGCCGATTGCGACCCTCGCGGATGGTGATCCGCCACACCGTCTCTCCACGGCCACGGGGCCGATCGACGAGCTGCAGGTCGGCCGGCCGGGTCCGCCGTTGGTCGATGGTCACGCCTCGCGCCAGCCGGCTCACGTCTCGAGCGTCGGGCTCGCCGAGCACCCTGGCCTCATAAACCCGCGCGACCTCGTGGCGAGGGTGCGAGAGCTTGGCCGCAAGGTCCCCGTCATTGGTCAGCAGCAGCAGGCCTTCGGAGTCGAAGTCGAGCCGCCCGACAGGGTACATGTAGTCGCGCACACCTTCGAGCAGGTCCATCACCGTCGGACGCCGCTGTGGGTCCGTTCGCGTGGTCACGTATCCAGGCGGCTTGTTCAGCAGGAGATAGCGGCAGCGTGGCTGCGCCTTGACGCGCCGGCCGTCCACGCGGATGTCGTCGCGCGCGGGGTCGGCCCTGGTTCCGAGCTCACGGACAGTCCTCCCGTTGATGGTGACGCGCCCCTCGATCATCAGGCGTTCCGAGGCACGCCGGGACGCCACGCCCGCTTGCGATAGGATCTTCTGTACCCGTTCCACCAGGATCTCCCCGCGAAGGCTTTCCGGCAGTCGGCAATCCTACTATCCTCAGATGGTGCGTCGACTCATCATTGCTATCGACGGTCCGTCCGGCGCGGGCAAAGGCACCGTGGCCAGGGCTGTCGCGGCGGCCCTGGGCTATCGGCACATCGACAGCGGCGCCATGTACCGCGCCGTGGCCTGGTACGCGCTTCGGGCCGGTGTTCCGCTCGACGACGAGAGCGAGTTGGCGCGGGTCGCTGAAACGTCACGTCTTGAGATGGAGGACGGGCGGATATCCATCAACGACGAGGACGTGACGCGCGCGATCCGAACGCCCGAGATCGACCGCGCGGCCGCGATGGTCGCCCGGCTGCCGAAGGTGCGCGCGGCGCTGGTCGCCCGACAACGCAGGCTGGGCGAAGAAAGGGCCATCGTCATGGAGGGCCGCGATATCGGCACGGTCGTGTTCCCGCACGCCGACGTGAAGGTCTATCTCGACGCGGCTGCCGACGAGCGCGCCCGCCGCCGCGCGAACGACCCTGCTCACTCGGGAGCCCGGTCCGACCTCGCGGACGTGGCCACGCTGCTGGTCGAGCGCGACCGCCTGGACGCCACGCGCGCGACCTCTCCGCTCGTTGCGGCCGCCGACGCCAGCAGCATCGACACGACCGCCAAGTCCATCGCGGAGGTGGTCGATGAGGTCATGGCCGTGATCGCGCGCAAGACGGCGGCGCTCTGACCGAGCCTACTTGCGATCGCGATAGTCTTCCGAGGACGCCGGATCCAATTCCCAGCGATGCTTGTCGCGCTGGGCGACCTTGTCGCTGCCGCGGAGCTCCTCGGCGTCCTGATACTGGATGCCCAGCGCCTTGCCGATTTCCTCGACGACGTCCTGATCGGGCGTCGGATTGTCGCCACCGGGCGCCTCGTCCCCGCTGAAGTAGGCGTTCTCGACATCCGCGTCCACGTCTCCGCCCGTGATGGCGGGCGTCATCGTGGCGTGGGCCGCGCGGGTTTCGGCCATCTCGGCGCGGCCGGTGCTGGCCGCTGAGCCGTGCCGGTCCAGGTCGAGCGAGGACGGCGGCGTCGGTACCGTATCCTCCAGGGTGCGCCGGGCGCGATCGAGTTGCGAGGGTTGTGCCCGCCGGCGCGAGCGTGTCGCAGAAGGCGCGGGTGGCGCGGACCGGCGGGGCGGTGCCGGAGCGGGTGAGCTCGCACGCGAGGCCCTGGTCTTCGGTCCCGGCTTCTTCCGCGTTCCCACCGCTCGCGTGCGACGACGTTGTCGCCCCCGGCTAGTCGGGCGTCTGGCCGATCGAGCCGCAGCCTGTTTCCGACGCGGCCGCTGTGGCCGTCGCCCCCCCCCGCCCTTGCGTCTGGCCATGATGCTTCAGTCCTTTCGAAACCTTGACAGTGTTGCGATAAGTGTCGTACGCTCTGCTGCTTATCGGAATTCAGCGCGCGCAGCTGGAGCGCACGGCTGAGGGAACTCGACGGGTGCCGGGCCCGCCACCAACGCCGGCAATCGATCGACAGGAGGACGCGTACGGCATGACGAATGTAGAAGGGGGCCACGGTCCCGGCCCAGGCACAACCCATCGGTCCGGCGCTGGGACTCTCGACCGCGGTGATCGCGGCGGCGTCAGGCCGCGTCCGCGCGAGGACCACGAGCAGATCGACCCCGAGGAATATGCCCGGCTCCTCGATGTCTACGATAACAGCTTCCGCAATCTGGCGGAAGGCGAGGTCGTCAAGGGCACGGTGCTGAAGGTGACGCCCTCGGAAGTCGTCGTGGACGTCGGCTACAAGTCCGAGGGCATCATCCCGCTCAGCGAGTTCCTCGACGAGACCGGACAGGTCACCGTCGAGCCGGGCGATCTGGTGGACGTGCTGCTGGAGCGGACCGAGGATCGTGAGGGCCACGTCGTCTTGTCGCGCGAAAAAGCCGAGAAGATGAAGATCTGGGACGAGGTGGAGAAGGCGTACGCGGAGCGGAAGGTGGTCATCGGGCGCGTGATCGAGCGCATCAAGGGCGGGCTGGCGGTCGACATCGGGGTGCGGGCCTTTCTGCCGGGGTCGCAGATCGACGTGCGACCGGTCCGCAACCTGGACGCGCTGCGCGGGCAGGAGCTCCGCATGCGCGTCATCAAGGTGAACAAGAAGCGCGGCAACATCGTGCTCTCCAGAAAAACGCTGCTCGAGGAGGAGAACGCGGAGAAGAAGAAGCACACGCTCGAGGCGCTGGCCGAAGGCAAGGTGCTCAAGGGCACCGTGAAGAACATCACCGACTACGGCGCCTTCATCGACCTGGGCGGGATCGACGGGCTGCTGCACATCACCGACATGTCGTGGGGCCGCGTCGGGCACCCCTCGGAGCTGTTCAAGGTGAACGACGAGATCGACTGCATCGTGCTCAAGTACGATGCGGGGACCGAGCGCGTCTCGCTCGGCCACAAGCAGCTCATCACGGACCCGTGGGCCAACGTGATGGACCGCTACCCGGTGGGCGCGCGCGTGGGCGGCAAAGTCGTCAGCCTGACCGACTACGGCGCGTTCGTGGAGCTGGAGGCGGGTGTCGAAGGGCTCATCCACGTCTCGGAGATGTCGTGGAGCAAGCGCGTCAAGCATCCGTCGAAGATCCTCAACGTCGGCGACACCGTCGACGCGATGGTGCTCGGCGTCGACCCGGCGGCGCGGCGGATTTCCCTGGGTCTGAAGCAGGTGGAAAGCAATCCGTGGCACGACCTGGCGGACAAGTACCCGATTGGATCGCGCATCCAGGGCAAGGTGCGAAACCTGACCGAGTTCGGCGCGTTCGTCGAGGTCGAGGAGGACATCGACGGACTGATCCATATCTCCGACATGTCGTGGAGCAAGCGGGTCAAGCATCCGTCGGAGATTCTCAAGAAGGGCGATGTGGTCGACGCGATGGTGCTCAACATCGATGCGGAGAACCAGCGCCTGTCGCTCGGGTTGAAGCAGCTGGCGACCGATATCTGGGACGACTTCTTCTCGCGCCACCATGTCGGCGACACGATCGAGGGCAAGGTGGTGCGGCTCACCAACTTCGGCGCCTTCGTGGAGCTCGATGAAGGCATCGAGGGCCTCATCCACGTGTCGGAGTTCGATGACACGCGCCACGCCAGGACCGACGACAAGCTCGACCTGAAGGTCGGCGAGACGTACCCGATGAAGATCATCAAGCTCGCGCCCGAGGAGCGGAAGATCGGATTGTCGATCCGGGCGCTGAAGTCCGACGAGTTCCGAGCGGACTGGGAGAGCTACCAGGAGAGCGCGGGCGACGGAACGGCAACGCTGGGCGACCACTTCCGGAACCGCTGAGCGTCCGACGCCGCGCCCACGGGGGGCACCATGACTGGCGGCAGCATGACGAAGGCGGAGCTGGTCGAGGAAGTGTCAAAGGTTTCCGACCTGACCAAGAAGCACTCCGAAGTCATCGTTGACACGGTCTTTAAG
>CAZCEL010000241.1:3492-7448 GCA_964497175.1 uncultured Bifidobacteriaceae bacterium | reverse complement strand
GTGCATGCGGCCTCCACATTGGAAGCCTTCGCGTGGTTCGCCTCTGTGAGAGCCTTGCTGTACGAGCGGCTCAGTTCGCGCTGGGGTGCGGGATGGCTGAAGGCGGCCGACGCCGTTGTGGTCTGGCGACGCGAGGCGGTCGTCGCGGCGGGCGGATTCTCCAGCATTGCCGCTGATCCGGATTTCGACATGATGGTCAGGCTTCAGGCGCGAACGTCGGACGCTCCAGCGCTCCACGTGGCTGCGGGCGGACAGCCGTTCGGGTGGACACCCACCGGCGGTCTCCGACCGGCCCGCGCGGACGCGAGCCGTCGACAGCTGGCGATGCTGCAGTCCGCCACGAGGACTCGTTCCTTGGCGGCAAGCCTCGAACTGCTGGCACCGTTCGTTCAGACGCTCTGGCTGCTGCTGATGACCTCCAGCACGCTGCTTGGGTGGATCACGCCGCTGGACCTGCTGTCAGTCGTCGTGTTGCTGTCCTTCGGCTCCGCCATGCTGACGATCGGGGCACTGATCGCGCGCGGCTCGATTGCCGACGCGCCCAGTCGGGCCGTGCTGACGCGCCTCCTGCTGTTGACCCCGCTCGACACGTTCCTCTATCGGCCGGCGCTCGCTCGCGGTCGGGCGGCCGGCGTCTGGACCTGGCTCCGGACGGCTCAATCCTCGCGCGTGATTTCCCCGCTCGTTCGCACTTGATTTTTTCCTGAGCGCTTGGCGAAGTACAGCGCCTGATCCGCCCGGGCAATCATCTCTCGAACGCTTGTCTCCGGCGAGGACACGGCCACGCCGATGCTGGCAGTAATTCGGCCTGTGCGAACCTCGGGAGACCGGTAGCTCTCAATGCCGGCTCGGATGCGTTCTGCGATGTTGGCGGCGTCATCGAGCCCGCTTCCCGGCATGACGATCGCGAATTCCTCTCCGCCGTAGCGGGTGCACACGTCGAACACGCGCACCGAGCGCCGGAGGATGTCAGCGGTATCCCGAATGACCAGATCGCCCACCAAATGCCCGAGCGTGTCGTTGATCTTCTTGAAATCGTCGATGTCCAACAGCAGCAGGGCCACCGGCGTGTTCTGCCGGCGCGCACGCTGGAGCTCTTCTTCGAACCGGCCGTAGAAGTATCGACGATTGAACAGGCCGCTGACGGGATCGACGGCTGCCGCGCGAGCCATGGACTCGGCCTGCCCGCGGGCCCGTTCGGCCGCCAGCGCGAGCGCTGCCGGTGCGGCGAGCGCCCGAAGCGTCGACATGTCGTCGTGACTGAACGGCCCCCCATCGATCCGGTCGCTGAGACACAAAACGCCCACGACCTCGCCTCCCGCCTCCAGCGGCAGAGCCATTAGCGAGTTGGTCTTGTATCGCAGACGGCGGTGCTCGATTCCCGGGTGAGTGGCCACATCGCGCACCCTGAGCGGTGACCGTGTCTGGAACACTGTCCCGACGACTCCGAGCCCGGGCCGAATCCGCAGGTGTTTGACGAGCACGAGCGGGTAGCCGTAGGTCGCAACGATCGACAGCCGACGACCCTCGGCGTCGGGTACAGCCAACGACGCGATCCGCACGCCGATCACCTCGGCGATCGAGCGAACGACGGTGTCGCTGATTGGCTGCACACCCGTAACCGCCGCGAGCGTCCGGGCGAGCCGATGCGTTGCGAGCCGAACGCGCGCCCGGCTGGTCAGTGCGCGCGTCTGTTCGGCGCGACCGAGTCCGCTTGCCACCTCGACGAGTGTCGTGGCCGATTCGGTCCAATCGCCCTCGATCAGGAGCAACGTCGCACCACGACGACGGGAACGCACGCCGATGAACGTCCAGCGAGCGCGCGCGTCGCTCCAACACTCGACGGCGGGAGGCGCCGTCACCGTCTCCCGAGGCACCTGCTCGTCAATCGACGGAAGCGGGGGCTCGCGTGCGGATTCCGCCACCGCCTCCCACGCGCCGTTCTGACGGCGTACCAGCGCCACTTTGACCTCTACCACGGCGGCAATCCGCCGTACGGCATCGGCGACCGATTCGGGGCCGAGCAGGGAAGGGGGCGGGTTGACGATCTCGAAAAGACGCCGTCTCTGTGCGGCGCTCAGCACGTGTTCGTGGAACCGGTCAGCGGCCGCGCTCACCGGCTGAATCCCGTCATGCCGCGAGAGAAGTACCGGCGCCGGCAGATATTCGACGGAAAAACTGTGAGTCCACGACGCTGCCACCCTGGACGGGGCAACAAATGTGCCCGCCAGAGTCCGCGGGACGCAACCGGGACGTCAGGCGCCCCGCGACGAGGGATTTCCCCTTACACTTTTCGCGACACGCGGCCTGCGTGCCTTGGACCGTCTTCGCACTGGCGCGGCACGCGCGGTCGAGATCGACTCTGGATCAGCGGTACTCTTTGAACGGAACCTGACAGTCGTGCTTGCGGAGAAAGTTCAGGAATCGCTTGTACTCGCGCGGCTCCATGTTGAACAACCGCGCCACGATCTTGTAATTGCCTCGCGCTTCCTCCAGCCCCCGGCGTACGACCTCCCGCACGTTCGCCCGCGTAATCTCGCGCTCCATGAAGAGCGGGTAGACCGTCGCCCAGAACGACTCCTTCTGATCCACCAGACGCTTGTACAGGTCGTCGGCCACGGTCCGGCGTCGCTCGCGCTTGGGTCGCAGCGCCACCGTGTCGTGCACGCGGATCTCGGACGACAGATCCTCGACCTCGATCGTGCTGCGCTGCACCGTGACGACCATGCGCTCGATGACGTTCTCGAGCTCCCGGACGTTGCCGGGCCACGAGTAATCCATCAGGGCTTTCATCGCCGCCGGGGACACCTGCAGGATCGAGGAATCGTTGGACGTCTTGAATCGCGTCAGAAAATAATCGACCAGGAGCGGAATGTCCTCGCGGCGATCCCTGAGCGGCGGCACCACGATGTGGATCACGTTGAGCCGGTAGAAGAGATCCTCGCGGAACGCGCCCTGAGCGATCATGTCGCGCAGGTTGCGATTGGTGGCCGCGATGACTCGGACGTTGACATGACGGCCGCCCCCGTCCGCTCCCACCTTCTGCAGCTCGCCCGTCTCGAGAAAGCGCAGCAGGAGGCCCTGCATCCGAAGCGTCATCTCGCCGATCTCGTCCAGAAACACCGTGCCGTTGTGCGCGGTCTCGAGCTTTCCCGGCTTGTCCCGGTAGGCGCCCGTGAAGCTGCCTCGGACGTGGCCGAAGAGCTCTGATTCGAGCAGCGTCTCGGGGAGGCCGGCACAGTTGACCGGCGCAAAGATCATCGTCGTGCGCGGGCTCTGGCTGTGAATGCCGTGGGCGACGATCTCCTTCCCCACGCCGCTTTCCCCCGTGATGAGCACCTTGGCGTCCGACCTGGCCACACGCTCGACTTCCTGGCGAAGGCCGACGATTTCGGCGCTTCGGCCGATCAGTTGAACGGTGCTCTTCGCCCGCATCGCTGTTGCCAGACTCACCCCGCCACCTTTCTCAGCTGCTTCAGCGCTCGCCTGCCTTACTGTCGGGTGAACCGCTCGATAACCTGGCGATGTTCCCGGCTGATGCCCACAAACAGGGCCCCGATTCGATAGTCGGTGTCGCGGGGCACAGGGCCGGTCATGATGCGCCGTACCTCGACATCGGCCATGACCGGTGTCCCCCCGACATTGAGGCGAAGGCGCCCCCTCGCTCCCACCTTCACCCGCTGGCTGCACTGCAGAAGTACGCCGGCGAGACTGATGTCGAGCACCCGTACGGAAACTGAGTACGGCAGGACGGCCAGCTCCCCCCGTTGAAGAGAAAATCGGGGGGCACGGCGCCTTTCTTCCATTACCGACGTCATGATTGGCCCACGGTTTTGGTCAAAGCCCTCCCCCAGGTTGCAAGCAGGCCGCCACTTGCAAGCAGATCTTTGTCTGCTTTCTTAATCCCGATCGCACAGAAAATTGGGGGAATTCGGCCCTTGTTGAGACTAAAGGCC
>CAZCEL010000241.1:0-3482 GCA_964497175.1 uncultured Bifidobacteriaceae bacterium | reverse complement strand
TACTCAGACTTGAAGGGCGAATCACAAGTCAGGAATTTCGAGACTTTCTTGCGATTGCAAGCAGACTTCTCTCAACCTACCTAGGAACGGCAAGATCACGCTCGACTGCGTGAGGCCAGACGATCGATTGAATTCAGCAAGTGAATAGGCGGGGCCACAAATTCCAGGCCCACCAGGAACCGCTGCAGCCCCTCGGCGTTCACAACGCGCCGCAAGTGCCGCACCCGTGCGTCGACCGCGATCGGATCGTCGTCGAGCGTCAGGTGGATGGACTGGGTGGAATCGACGGCCACGGGCGAGGACGACTCGACTAGGGCCCCGGTGGTGCTGATGTTGACAAGGTGGGCAGATTCGGTCAGCTCCAGCAGCCCCCAGAGGGCGCCAATCACATCGAAGCGAACACGAATGCGCCGATCACCGAGCGGCTTCATCGCCCCTCTGCCGACTGGCTGCGGCAACGTGCGCCGCGTCCTCGCGAGCGGCGCCGACCAGGGAGCCCTCGGGAGAGGAGCCACGCGGGCGGCTTGCCAGCCCGATGACAACGGCGGGGGCGTCGCCTTCGGTGCCGAGGCTCTGACGTAACCGGCTGACGACCGTTGCCGCGGCGTCAGATTGCGCACCGGCGAGAAGCACGCCAATCTCTCGGTCGGACAGCGCTCCAGCCATGTCCGAGGCCCGCAACTGACCGCGCACCGCCATCACCCATTTCTGGAGGAGGCCGGGGTAAAATGCGGCCTGCGACGCGAGGATGACCATGACGGCAACGTCAAGACCATCCTGCAGCGTTCGCCGTACGGTCCCGTCCAGGACATCCTGAAAGGGCCGGGCGACCGCGCGGCGCTCCGCCCCTCGATCCCGCAGAAATGCCCCGGGCGCCCATGCGGCAAACACGGCCGCAGCACGATCGGCCAATCCTTGCTCGCGGCGCGTGAACGGCTCGCCTCCCCCGCGCCGGAGGGCAAGCAGCACGGTGCGACCGTCGCTCGCCGCCGCGCTTGCGACAAGCCGCGCCGAGCGGTCCGGTCCTCGCGGCATGGACATCGCCTCGGAATCGCCCAGTGCGAGCAGCGGCGTGCCGCCCGCTGCGTTGACCATGAGGGCCGCGCCGGCTGCTTCAACTTCATGTGACAGCGCAGCGAGGGCTGCCGCGACCGCTTCGTCAACGTGCTCGCCCGCCGCGAGCAAGTGCTGAGCGATGCCCCAGCTGGTCCGCGCGGAGGCCGCGCCCGCCATCCGGACGAGGGCGTCTCGGAGCAACTCGACGTAGAGGGTCAAACGCGACTCGTCCTGCGGCCCGATGGCGCCCGACAGAGCAATCACCCACGGCTGACTGCTCTCTCCACCAAAGCGCGTCACGAAGACATCCCTGCTATCGAAGCCCAACCGTTCCGCGTCGGCGAACGAGACGCGGACGAGCGGTTGGTCGCGTCCTGCGATGCTTTCCTCCAGTACGACCGGGGTCTCGCGCAGCTCGACCCCAGCCAGGGCCACCTGCGGCACGAGGCGGCTGTGAACGTCCTCCACGAACCCACGGATCTCGAGATCGTCCCAGACGGCAACCGCCTCGGCAAATGCGCTCACGACGTTTCGCTCGATGCCGCGCTCAGCGGCGTCGCCGAGCAGCCGGAACAGCGCCGATATCCGTTCGAAGACCTCATAGTCCTCCGAACGGGCAGCGCTCGTGAGATGGGCCTCGACGGCTCGAGCCAGCCAGCCACCGATGTGCTCGAGATCCTCGGGCCCCGACACGGCATCCTGTGTGCGGGTCCCACCTCGGGCCAGCACGACGGCGCCCCGACCTGTCGCCAGAGGAAGACAGACGACCTGAAGCCGCTCGATCGACAGGGATTGTGACTGGCCGGTTCGAAGCGCGGCAGCAAGACCGGACCTGCGAACAGGCGACGTCGACGCCGTCAGCAGTCGTCGAAGCGCAGCAGCGGTCGCGCCGGCAGCGAGAGGAAGAGCGGGGGTGCCGTGCTCGTCCACGATCTCGGCGGCAACGTTGACCCGGCGAGCGGCCACCGTGAACCAATCCCACTGCTGACGGCGCGCAGCGGCCAGCAGATCGAGCCCCGGTGGGGCCACGGAAGAGTCGATAGGTTGCATCCTGGAGGGCACCAGCCGAGCGCTAACCGCCTTCAAGACGAGCGTTCACGGTCGTGCAATCCGGTCGCCAGATGAAACAAAAATATGAATTGTTCCATTTCTTGCCACGAGCTCTCGTCGCACGAAATCGAAAACTTCTGGTGACGTGACAAAAGAATGCTCCCGCGAAGACAACGACCGCTCTAAGAAAACACGTGACTTGCGAGCGCGGCCCGCTCGACGCACACGCTTGCACGTCATTGCACCTATAATGTCTGAATTCTTCTCTTTTTGGTTGACTATTGTCGTTACGCCAACTTATCTTGGCCTTTCTCCCCGAGGACGGATCCGACTAGCGATGCCCGTTTTCCCTATTCAGCCGGTTTCAAGTACTTCACTTCAAGATGACGGTTTGCTGCTTCTCGGCGACAGCCCCACGATCGTGCAGTTACGCGCCGACATCCAGACCGCGGCCCGATCCGACGCCAAGGTCTTGATCGCGGGAGAGACCGGAGTGGGCAAGGAAGTGGTCGCCCGCATGGTCCACCAGGCAGGCACCAGGCGAAGGCAGCCGTTTGTCGCCATCAACTGCGCGGGACTCCCGGACTCGCTGCTCGAATCGGAGCTCTTTGGCCATGTCCGCGGCAGCTTCACCGGCGCCTACCGGGACAAGCCGGGCCTGGCCGCTCTGGCAGACCGGGGCACGTTGTTTCTCGACGAGCTCGGAGAAATGTCGGCCCGCATGCAGGGCGTGCTGCTCCGCTTCGCGGAAACGGGCGAGATCCACCGTCTCGGCGCCGATCGCATGGAGAAGCGGGTCGACGTGCGGATCATTGCGGCGACCAATCGCAACCTTCTCGAGCGCATCGCCTCCGGCGATTTTCGAGAGGACCTGTACTATCGTCTCAACGTCATTCACATCGCGATTCCTCCGCTGCACCAGCGGGGCCTGGACGTGGTTCTGCTCTTCAAGCACTACCTCGGGCACTACTGTCGGCTCCACGGCGCCGAGATCCCTTCGATCGCCGAGGACACCGAGGGGCTGCTGCTGGCGTACCGATGGCCAGGGAATGTCCGCGAGTTGAAGAACATCGCCGAGCGCATCGCCGTTCGTCATCAGGAAAGCGTTGTCGTTCCAGACATGCTCCCGCCCGAAGTGCGCCTGACCGCAGCCGTGGCGCCGGCCCCATCCCCGCAGGGGGCCGCCACCGTGGTGGCGCATCCTGCTGCCGACGCCGCCTGGAACGACATGGTCCTGCGAGGCAAGAGTTTCTGGGCCGTCGTTCATCCGCTCTTCATCGAACGGGAGCTGACGAAGACCGACGTACGCGAGATCATCCGACGCGGCCTGCAGCCTGTCTCTTATACACATCTGACGCTGCCGACGATCTTACGCG
>CAZCEL010000240.1:221-7449 GCA_964497175.1 uncultured Bifidobacteriaceae bacterium | reverse complement strand
CTCCAGGACGGGGCCGTCGTCGGCAGCGACGGGTTCGGGTTCGTGAAACGGCCAGACGGCACACACGTCAAGATTCCCCAGCACGGCGACGTTGTGATCGAGGACGACGTGGAGATTGGCGCCAACACGACGATCGACCGGCCCGCGGTCGGTGAGACACGCATTTGCGCGGGCACCAAGATCGACAACCTCGTCCAGATTGGCCACGGCGTGCGGGTCGGGCGGCGGGCCCTGTTTGCGGCGCAGGTGGGCATCGCCGGCAGCACCGTCGTGGAAGACGATGTCACCCTGGCGGGCCAGGTGGGTGTGGCCGGCCATCTTCGAATCGGGAAGGGCGTTGTCGCCACTGCGCAGACCGGCGTGCCGAATTCGGTGGAAGAGGGGGCGCTCGTTTCCGGCTATCCGGCGATTCCCAATCGAGACTGGCTCAAATCATCAGCGATCGTTCGCCATTTGCCCGCGCTCAGGAAGCGCGTGGTCGAGCTCGAGCAGCGCGTCGCGGAGCTCGAGGAGAGGCTCGCAGCAGCATGTCGGACTCAATCGGATCCCTAGCGAGGCACGCGGTCCTTGCGGTTGCCGTGTGCCTCATCCTCTCGCCCGCCGTTCCCGTGTTCGCGCAGCAGCCGCTCGCCGAGTTTCCATCGAGCCCGGCGTTTCTTCCGCGCTACGATTTTCATCTGACCGCCGCCGCGCTGTCGCACGACGACCAGCGCTTTTCGTGGGACACGCATTTTGGCGGCGACTTCGACCTCGTCAACTACCGGTACGGCCGGACGTCGTTTCTGGCCAACTACCAGGCGCTCACCGGCAGCGAGTACCGGCCGTTTGACCCCTACCAGGGCAACTACACACTCGAGGCGGCAACCTCGGTGCGCGCCGGACCCACGGAGCTCGTCGTGGTGTTCAACCACGTCTCCCGGCACTTCGGGGACCGCGCCAACCGTATCGGGGTGGCGATGAACTCGCTGGGCGGCCGGCTCATGCAGCGCGTCGAGCGCGATCCGACGGCCCTCGACATCCGGATCGACCTGCGGAAGGTGATTGCGCAGGCCTACGTCGACTACACGTGGATCGGAGACGCGGACCTGACCGTGCACCGTCAGGTCAGCGCGCTCGCGACGATCTACGCGCGCGCCTACGGCGAGGTCTACGTGGTGGATCGACCGATCGCCGGTCGGGGGCGACAAGCGGGCGGACGGGCGGAAGCGGGTGTGCGTCTGCTGGGTGGGGCGGGCTCGGTCGAGCTGTTCGCCGGATACGAGCGGATGGTGGACGCCGATCCGCTCGACCGCATCCCCCGGCAATGGGCCTTCGCCGGGTTTCGCGTCGTGGGGAACTAACGGCCCCGCCCGCGATACAATCGCCCAATGATATCGACCAGGGGACTGTTGCGCCACCCCGTCAGCGCCGCGTTGCTACTGGCGGCGCTCGCCGTTGCAGGCGCCGAGCGGATGTTCACCGTGGCGGCCGCCGTCAGGCCGCCGAAACTCCAGTACGACATCTCGACGCTTCCCAACGGCCTGACGGTGGTGCTGTCGGAGGATCACTCCACGCCCATCGTGCACGTGCAGATCTGGTATCACGTCGGGTCGAAGAACGAACGGCCGGGCCGCACCGGCTTCGCGCACCTCTTCGAGCACATGATGTTCAAGGGCTCCAAGAACGTGGCGCCCGAAGAGCACACCTCGGTGATCTCCTCCATCGGCGGTCAGAGCAACGCCTACACGACCGACGACGAGACGGTGTTCTGGGAGACGCTGCCCGCACAGCACCTGCCGCTGGCGCTGTGGCTCGAGGCCGACCGCATGGCCACCCTGCGCATCGACCGCGCCACCCTGGCGAACGAACGGGAAGTCGTCAAGGAAGAGCGGCGGATGCGCGTGGACAACCAGCCCTACGGGAGACTGAACGAGATCATCTACGACCACGCGTTCACGCAGCATCCCTACAAACATCCGACGATTGGCAGCCTGACAGACCTGGAAGCCGCGTCGATCGACGATGTGCGCGACTTCTACAGGACCTACTACGTCCCGGAGAATGCCACGCTGGTCGTCGTGGGCGATTTCGAGACGGCACAGGCCAAACAGCTCGTCACGCAGTTTCTGGGCCGGGTCCCGAAGGCCGAGCGGCAGGTGCCGCGGGACATTCCGAGGGAACCGCCGCAGGCTCGCGAGCGCCGCGTGACCGTCGAGGCGTCGTGGCCGCTGCCGGCGGTGGTCGTGGCGCATCACATCACGCACGACGGCCACCCCGATTCGTATCCGCTCCACATCGCATCGAAAGTTCTGTCCGATGGGCAGAGCTCGCGCATCTACCAGAAGCTGGTGTACGAGAAGCAGCTGGCCGTCGCCGCCTTCGGGGCGGCCAATCTCATCGAGGACCCGAATCTCTTCTATGCCGTGGCAATCGTCCAGCCGGGGCGAAAGCCGGACGAGGCGGCCGACGCGCTGATCGGGGAACTGAACCGGCTGAAGGACGAGCCGATCAGCCAGCGCGAGCTCGATCGCACCAAGAACCAGTTTGCGCGCGACTACATGCTCTCGCGGGAATCGAACCAGCAGAAGGCCATGCAGCTGGCCCACGCGGTCGTGATTCACCGCGATGTCGCCACCGCCGACGGCGAGTTCGAGATCTTCCAGGGCATCACGGCCGGCGACGTGCAGCGCGTCGCACGGACGTATTTCACCGAGCAGAACAGGCTCGTGCTGACGGTCATGCCGTCGGGCCGGGGACCCTCGGGGGCGGGTCGATGAGCCGGCGGCCCTCGCGCCTCGCCGCCCTGACGCTCGCGTCCCCGGTCGCGGCCACGTACCTCCTTCTGTCGATGCTGGTGGCGTCTCTGTGCGCCGTCGTGGCCGCAGGGACGGCACAATCGGCGCTGAGCGGTCCCAGTCAATGGCCGTCCGAGTCGCCGCCGCGGCCGCTTCCGGCCAGAGAGGTCCGGTTCCCGCCCTACGAGATCCGCACGCTCGAGAACGGGCTGCAGGTGGTGGCCGTGCTGCATCATGAGCAGCCGGTCGTCAGCATGCGGATGATCGTGCGTGCCGGTGCGGCGCACGACCCGCGGGAGAAGCTCGGCCTGGCGAGTCTCGCGGCCACGCTCCTCGACCAGGGCACCACGACGAAGTCTGCGCGCGAGCTGAACGACGAGATCGACTTCATCGGCGGGGCGATGGGCGCCGGAGCCGGCACCGACCTGACGTTTGTGAACGTGGTCGTGATGAAGGACAGCTTCGAGTGGGGCCTGCGCCGGCTGTCGGAGGTGGCGCGGCAGCCCGCGTTCGCGCCCGAGGAGATCGAGCGCCAGCGCCAGCAGGTCCTCTCGAGCCTGCAGGTGAGCCTCGAGGATCCGGAGTACGTGGCCAACGCCGTGTTCGATCGCCTGGTCTACGGCTTTCATCCCTACGGCATGCCGCAGAGCGGCACGCCGGAGACGCTGGGCTCAATCACACGCCAGGATCTCGTCGAGTACCACTCGAAGTACTTCGCGCCAAACAACGCCATTCTGGCGATCGTCGGCGATGTCACGACCGAGGAGGCGTTCGACGGCGTCCGGAAGGTCTTCGGCGACTGGGCCAGGCGCGACGTGCCGCAGGCCAGGTTCACTGCCCCTCCCGATCCGACGCGGCGCGTGGTCGTGGTCAACAAGCCTGACGCGGTCCAGACCGAAGTCCGCGTCGGCCATCTGGGTGTCCGCCGGAACAACTCCGACTACATGGCCCTGAACCTCACGCTGCGCATCCTGGGGGGCGAGGGCGCGAACCGCCTGCACCAGGTGCTGCGCACCGAGCGGGGATTGACCTACGGCGTCAAGGCCGATATGGCCGCGCTCCTCGAAAGCGGCGACTTCGAGGCGGCGACCAACACGCGGTCCGAGGCGACCGGCGAGGTCCTGCGGCTGATGGTCGACGAGTTCTGGCGCCTGCAGCGCGAGCGTGTCAGCGAGCGGGAGCTGGGGGATGCCAAGGCGTACCTCGCCGGCAGCTTTCCGCTGACCATCGAGACGCCGGATTCGATCGCCACGCAGGTCCTCAACGTGCTGTTCTACGGACTGCCGGTCGAGCAGCTTCAGTCGTTTCGCAATCGTGTCAACGGGGTCCGCGTCGACGACATCGAGCGGGTGGCCCGATACTTTCTGCGGCCCGACAGGTTGTCGATCGTGCTTGTCGGCAACGCGGCGGCGTTTGCCTCCAAGCTCCCGGGCGTCGGGTTCGGCACCTTCGAAGTCGTCGAGATGACCGATCTCAATCTGATGGCGCCCGACTTCAAGGGCGGCGGCCGCGCGCGGCCCCCCGCCGGGCCAGGCCGGCCCGCCGGTCCGCCCAGGCTCAGAGACGCGCACTACGTCGCGACCGATGCGGGACTGCGCTCAACGGAGGCGCCAGGTCGCGCGGCGGATCTTCTGCGGTTCGATCCTGCCGCTGTCGTTCTGTCAGGACGCGTCCCTGTCTCACAGTCGCCGGCGCCAGCACACAACGCCGACGCGCGCGTGCTCCTCGACCGCGTGATCGAGGCCAAGGGTGGGCGAGAGCGCCTGCGGGACATACACGGCCTCAGAGCCGCTGCGCGGGCCGAGACGGTCGACCCGACGGGAATGCCTCAGTCCGCCGACACGGTGACCTATCTCCAGTACCCCGACCGGCTGCGAATCGAAACGAGCATGCACACGGGCCGGGGCCCGGTGATGCTGGTGCAGGTCTTCGACGGCACACGAGGGTGGGTCAAGGACCCGTCGGGAATCCACGAGGTGCCCGAGCGCATGATGCGGGGTCTCCACGACAGTCTGCGACGGGATACCCTGGCGGCGCTGCTCGCGGCGGACAAGGGTACGCTGCGTGTCCGCGTGCTTCCCGACGTCAGGGACGGGTCGGCGCGACTGACTCGCGTCCTGGAGCTCTCGGGCGCAGGCTTCGATCCGATGGTTGTCTTCGTCGATCCGGAGACGCACTTGATCGCCAGGCAGACGTATGTCGCCGGCGGCGCCTTCGAGGGGCTGGTCGAGGAGTCGTTCGAGGACTATCGGAAGGTCGAGGGCGTCCAGATTGCTTTCATGGCCAGAGTCCGCATTGGAGGCCGGCCGATGCTGGAACGTCACGTCACCGAGATTACCTTCAATCCTCCGTTGGGCCCCTCGCTCTTCCAGCGCCCGTCCTCTTGAGCCCGCGCCTTCTGCTGTCGTGCGGCGAGCCGTCCGGCGATCTCTACGCGGGCGCGCTGGTCGGGGCGCTCCGCTCGCTGCAGCCACGGATCGACGTGTTCGGTCTTGGCGGGTCCTGCTTTGCGGCGGCGGGTGGGCGGCTCATCAGCGACTATCGAGGACTCGCCGTGACCGGTCTGACCGAAGCGGTGGCCAAGCTGCCCCGATCACTCGACACCTTGAGGCGCCTGCAGGAGGCCGCCCGCCGGGAACGCCCGGAGGCGCTCGTCGCGATCGATTTTCCCGACTTCAACTTCAGGCTGGCGCGCCGGGTGAAGGCGCTCGGGATTCCGGTTGCCTACTACATCAGCCCTCAGATCTGGGCCTGGCGGCCCGGCCGTTTGAAGACGATCCGAGAAATAGCCGACCGAGTGCTGGTGATCTTTCCCTTCGAGGAAGAGCTGTACCGGCGGGCTGGCGTTCCGGTGGAATTTGTCGGCCATCCGCTGGTCGAGCTGGCGAAGCCCTCGGCGCCACGCGGGACGTTCCTGCGCTCGATCGGCCTGCATCCCGACGCGCCAACGGTCGCTGTGCTGCCCGGAAGCCGGCCCAACGAGGTCGGGCGAATCCTTCCGGATCTGGTTCGAGCCGCCGCACGCATTCGCCAGCGCGTGGATGCCACCCAGTTCGTTTTTGCTCGCGCACCCAATCTGGACGATGATTTGTTTGCGCCCGCGCGCGGGCTGTCGGGATCGGCGGTCGTCGAGGGCGATACCGACGCCGCCATCGCATCGTCCGACGTGGTGTTGACGGCGTCGGGAACGGCGACAGTGCAGACCGCGCTGCACGACAAGCCGATGGTCGTCGTCTACCGGCTGTCGCCGCTGACGTACCGTCTCGGCCGCCGCCTTGTCATGGTCGATACCTTCGCGATGGCCAACCTCATCGCCGGTGAGCGAGTGGTACCCGAACTCATTCAGGACGGGTTCACGCCGGACGCCGTCGCCACGGAGGCTGTGTCGATGTTGACCGATGCGGCGCGCGTCGCGCGGATCCGACAAGGGCTCGCCCGTGTGCGCCAGAAGCTCGGCGGGCCGGGTGCGAGCCGGCGGGCCGCCGCGGCCGTGCTCAGGCTTATGGAGGAATCATGCGTGCAATCGTCGTCCTGACCACGGGTCTGGCTGTGGCCTGCGGCGCCCTGGCGCAGGCCACCGTGCTCATTCCCGCCGATGTGGGCGAGTTGTCGCGTGATGCCGTGGCCATCGCCCGCGGCGTCGTCGTCGCCGTCGATGGGCAGTGGACCGCGGATCGGCGGACAGTCGAGACTATCGTCGCGCTGGAGGTCGAGGCCTACCTCAAGGGCCAGATGGGCGACCTCTTGCGGTTCCGGGTGCCCGGCGGCTCCCTGGGACAGTACCGCACCATCGTCGTGGGCGCCCCAACGTTCTCGATCGGCCAGCGAGTCGTCGTCTTTCTGGGCGCGCGAGGCCCGACCATTCCCCATCTGCTCGGCCTCGGCCAGGGAGTCTACAGACTCTCGCTCGGGCAGGAGGGACAGTGGCTGGTGAGGCCGTCACCGGTCCTCCCGAGCTCCGTTGGGCGCGTGGCGCGAGGGTCCGCGGCGCGACCGCCGGTCCCGCTCGGTGATTTCGAGCGGGACGTGCGCGAGCTGGCCGGAGTATCACGATGAGGCGATCCAGCGGTCGGTGGCTCATTCGGACTCTCTCGGTTGGCCTCGTGCTGATGGATGTGCATCCCGCGATGGCGTACCTGAAGCTCGGTTTCACAGTGAACGGTCGAACGGTCTCGGTCAAGTGGGAACAGACGTCGGTCCCTTACTACGTGACCGACGTGGGTGTGTCGGGGGTGTCGGCGGCCGACCTTCAGGCTGCGATCGGGCGTGCGTTCGCGACCTGGGAGGCCGTACCAAGCGCATCCATCTCGTATCGATTCGTTGCCGCCACTTCCAATCTGCCGGGGGAGGACGATGGGCGCAACACGCTGGGATTTCTGAGCGAGCCCTCGCTCGATCGCGTGTTGGCCTCGACGAGCTTCCTGGTGAACATCAATACCGGCGCGCTCATCGAA
>CAZCEL010000240.1:0-211 GCA_964497175.1 uncultured Bifidobacteriaceae bacterium | reverse complement strand
CCGACATCTTCTTCAATTCGTCGTTCCCCTGGTCGGTTTCGGCCTCCGGCCAGCCTGGCCGCTTTGATCTCGAATCGATTGCGGTGCACGAAATCGGGCACATGAGCGGGCTCGGGCACTCGGCCATCGGAGAAACCGAGCAGGTTCCCGGCGGTCGGCGCGTGCTGGCGGCAGAAGCGGTGATGTTTCCCATCGCCTTTCCCTCCGGCGA
>CAZCEL010000239.1:0-7450 GCA_964497175.1 uncultured Bifidobacteriaceae bacterium | reverse complement strand
CGAGCAGGATCACAGGGGCCGCCGACGGCAGCATCATGCCGGCCATCATGACCGTCCACATGACGAAGAGCGACAGCAGGGCCGAGACGCCCCACTCGGCCATCTCGGGCATGCCCATCGCCGCGTGCATCTCCGACTCGGTGGCCATCGCGCCCACGCTTCCGCCCATCCGCACCAGATCGATCCAGGCCAGCGCGGTGAGGACACCAAGACCGAGCGTTACGATGACGCGATCGCGGCGGACGAGGCGCTCGACGCCGGAAAGTGCGCGTCCAGCTGGATCCATCGACTCGCTACTGGTTCGTCCAGTTGACCTCGGCTGCCGACGCGTATCGGTTGGGCCATTCGAGCCGCAGGTCACCGTGCTCGGCGCGCATCTTCGTGGTGGTGGCCACCCGCGCATCGTTCCAGAAGAACCCGCCCTTGGGGTAGGTGATGTGCACTTCCTTCTCCGCGCCGGAGATCACGTCGATGAGCGGCGTGAGCTGCAGATCGACCGAGCCTGGCACGCTCACGCAGGACCGCTCGCCCGCGACGGCAATCTCGATCGGCTTGCGGACCGGGCCGTCGAAGCGTGCGATCGTTCCTGCGATCGCCTCCCAGGGCATGCCGCCCATCTTGCCCGAGAGGATGGTCGCAAACGCGTCCGCCTGCTCCTGGCTGGCGCTCGAGTCGATGAACAGGACGACGTGGCCGTTGCCCTCGTGAATCGCGCCGGGGTACTTGGCGGCCACGACCGCACGAACGCCGTTGAGGGAGACGCCGCCGAACCGGCCGTCCCTGACGTCGTAGCCGATGATGAACTCGCACTTGCCTTCGTTGGGAACACCAACGAACTGACAGTTACAACCGTGCTGGCAATTACACGCTTCCACGCTCTCCGCCTTCACGCGATACGGCGTCTTGCCCGGGTCTGCCGCCATGGAACACCTCCGTAAGGGATGACGAGAGAAATTGTACTGCAGTGACCTTCTATCGCGAGCGGAATCGGTCAGATGTCAGGGGCTGTCGAAATGTTTTCAGCAGAGCGGGCGACAAATTTATCCTGTGCGATTGGGGAACTACACTCTGCCACCATTCCGCACGACTGCCAGGCCGGCATGGGTTCTGCATTGGGACTACGCCAATCCTCCCCCGGCTTCACGGCGTCCCTCAGGCCACCATCAAGGCGCGGACAGACTTCACGAGAACGGCTAACGGGAACCTCGTCACGCCCTCAGGCATCCAGGAGACCTCACATGTGCGCAGCGAGTGCTCGATCGTGCACGGTCACAGTTTTCTTCACCCTGTTGCTGGCGTTCAGTGCACAGGCTTTCGCACAACCGGCGAACGAGCGCGCGGTCGAGCGCGCCGTTGCGTTCGTCCGCGACAACCCGGCGGCCGTGCGCGGCGGACCGGGGCAGGCTTACCAGGTGCGAGACGTGATCCTCGACGCCGATGGATCGGCGCACGTCCGCTTCGATCGGACGTTCCGCGGCCTGCGTGTGCTCGGCGGCGATTTCGTGGTGCACCATGACGGGGCCGGGGCGTTCCGGGGCGCGTCGCTGACTCTGGGGCAAGCGCCGGCTGTGTCGGTCCGCGCAACGCTGGATGTCGCGGCGGCGTCAGCCGTCGCGAGCGAGGCGTTCGGGCCCGGAGGCTCGGTCGCTGCGGCCGACCTCGTCATCGAGGCGACCGACGCGCCGATGCTGGCCTACGACGTGGTGGTGACCGGCCGAACGGCCGACGGCACGCCGAGCGAGCGGCATTTCCTCGTGCATGCGCACTCCGGCGCGATTCTGGACTCGTGGGACGCGATTCAAACGACGGACGGAACACCCGGCACAGGCTGGGGCTTCTTCGACGGGATTGTCCCCCTGACGGTCAATTCCACTCCCGGCGGGTACGAGCTGCTGGATCCAAGCCGGGGAAACCAGCGCACGACCGACATGAACAACGGGACGTCGGGCCTGGGTGTGCTCTTCACGGACTCGGACCCCGATTTCGGCAACGGCCAGCTGACCAATCGTCAGACCGTGGGCGTCGATGCGCAGTTCGGCGCCGCCAAGACCTGGGATTACTTCAAGCTGGTCCATTTCCGAAACGGCATCCGTAACGACAGCGTCGGTGCCCTGAGCCGCGTGCACTACGGCAGCGGGTACAACAACGCGTTCTGGAGCGACAGCTGCTTCTGCATGACTTACGGCGACGGCGACGGCGTCAATTTCTATCCGTTTCCGTCGCTCGACGTGGCCGGCCACGAGATGGTCCATGGGGTGACGAGCGCCACGGCGAACCTGAGGTACTCGGGTGAATCCGGAGGGCTCAACGAAGCCACCAGCGACATCTTCGGCGCGATGGTGGAGTTCGCAGCGGCCAACTCGCAGGATCCGGCGGACTACGACATTGGCGAGAAGATCTTCAAGCTCGGGGGCGCCATCCGCTACATGTATCGTCCCAGCAAGGACGGCGCCTCGCGCGACTGCTACAGCAAGACGCTGAAAGCGCTCGACGTCCATTACTCGTCCGGCCCCGCCAACCACTTCTTCTATCTGCTGGCGGAAGGCTCCGAACCAAGGCTGCCGGGGGACCCGTACGCCGTCGGATCCCCGACGTGCGACAACAGTGCCCAGCCGGGTATCGGCCGAAGTGCCGCAGAGAAGATCTGGTACCGGGCGCTTACCGTCTACATGACGTCGCGGACCGCGTACGCCGGCGCGAGGACCGCAACGCTCAATGCTGCGACCGATCTGTTTGGCGCGGGCAGCGCCCAGCGGAACGCCGTCGCGGCAGCCTGGACGGCCGTCAACGTGAAGTAGATTAGCGGGATGGAATCGTGTGACGTCGCCGTCATTGGCGCCGGCGTCACCGGTCTCGCCTGTGCCCGCACGCTGGCGCTCGGCGGCCGGTCGACGTGCATCCTCGAGCGTCACCCCCGGCCCGGCCTCGACACGAGCACCCGCAACAGCGGCGTCATTCACGCGGGCATCTACTATCCGCCCGGCTCGCTGAAGGCCCGGCTCGCGGTCGAGGGACGCCGCCTCCTGTACGAGTTCTGCGCAGCGCACCGCGTCCCGCACGCACGCTGCGGCAAGATCATCGTGGCGAATGATGGCGCTCCATCCGCCGGGCTCGGGACGCTCTATTCACGTGGTCTCGCAAACGGCGTCGATGGTCTCGCGCTCGTGGACGCCCACTTCGTGAAAAGCCGCGAGCCGCACGTCCTGGCGTCCGCCGCTCTCTATTCTCCGGAGACCGGGATCGTGGACGCCGAGGCGCTCGTGCGGACGCTCCTCATCGCAGCTCAGGCGGCTGGAGCGATCTTCCTGCCGGGAACGCGGTTGGCCGGCGCAGACCTGGTGGCAGGCGGCGTGGTGATCCACACGGAACGCGAGGCCATTCGGGCGGCTCAGGTCGTCAACGCCGCGGGACTGTTCGCCGACGATGTGTCGCGGATGCTCGGAGCAGAGGCGTTCACGATCTATCCGTGCCGCGGGGAGTACGCGGAGCTGACACCGTCGAAGCGCTATCTGGTCAACGCGCTGGTCTATCCCCTCCCGCACGGCCACGGGCTGGGCGTCCACCTTATCCGGACCACCGGCGGGCAGGTCTGGCTCGGACCAACCGCGCGCTACCAGGACCGCAAGGACGACTACGAGAGCGACCGCCTGCCCCTCGCGGACTTCGTCGAGCCGGCGCGTGAGCTGCTCGACGACATCTCCATCGGCGACCTCCGGCTGTCGGGCAGCGGCATCCGCGCCAAGCTGCATCCGCCGAGCGAGGCGTTTGCCGACTTCCTCGTCCGCAGGGACACGGTCAATCCCCGCGTGGTCCACGCGGCCGGCATCGAATCACCCGGACTGACCTCGTGTCTGGCCATCGGCCGGCTGGTCGCGAGCATCGTGAACGAAGAGTAGCGATCAGCGATCGGCGGTCAGCTGTCAGCGACGAGCTTTCAGCGATCAGCTCTCAGCCCCCGCCGCGGACCAAGGGCGGATTGAAGATGACTGTGACTGCGGTCACAGGTGAGGGATCAGCAATCAGCTTTGATCTGTCAGCTCGAGTAATCTGACAAAGTCGAAGTAAATCGGCGTCACAATACCAGCAACACGATGATCGGACGGCTTCGCGCGAGCAGTCAGTGGAAGTTCTTCGGCATCCTGCCGAAGGCCGATTCCACCCTGGCTCTTGCCTGGTGGACGGTGCTCGTGCTGCGCGCGTCCCTGCCGGCGCTTCTGGCCGTGGCCGTGGGAACGCTCGTCGGCGCCGTTCATCGCGGCGATTCGTTGACCGGTCCGCTGGCCCTGCTGGCGGCCGTCTTCATCCCGCTGCAGGTGCTGACGCCGATCCATCAGGCCGTCGGCGCGAATCTCGGCAGCCGCACGGCCGCGTGGCTCTACGACCGGCTCACGACGGCATGTGTCCGCCCTCCCGGCGTGGGCCATCTCGAGGACGCAAAGCTCGCGAGCGACCTCACGATGGCGCGGGACTTCGATCTGGGCATCACCGGGCCGCCGCTGACGATCTCGATGGACTTCATCGCCGCCGGACTCGTCGAGATGCTCGCCGGGCTCACCTGCGCCCTGGTGCTCGTGGGCTTCGCCTGGTGGGCGCCCGTCCTGCTCGGCGGCGCCTGGCTTGGCACGCACTGGCTGCTGCGCGAAAGCGCCGTCTGGCACGATCGCAACACCGAGGAGGTCCGCGAAGCGCAGCGGCACGCAGACTACGCGTACCGGCTCGCGGTCGATCCGCCGGCCGCGAAGGAGCTGCGGCTGTTCGGGCTCGCAGCCTGGACCGTCGAGCGCTTCCGGTCCAGACGCATGCGCCTCTTCGAGCTGCAATGGCAGGCCACCCGTCTGCGCGAGCGTCCGGTGATGTGGAGCCTCCTCCTCACGCTCGCCGCCAACATCGTGGTGTTCTGGTCGATCGCCGGCGCGGCGGCCGACGGCCTTCTTGGACTCGATCGGGTCGTCACCTATGCCACCGCCGCCGTCGCGACGAGCACGATTGCGTTCGGCGGCCTGTCCTGGGCTCTCGATGGCGCCGCTGCGCCCGCAGCCGCGGTGCTGCGCCTGCAGCAGGCGATGGCGCCGGCCGGCGCATTGCCCCTCGGGACCCACGGGGCCGCAGGCATGCCGGCACGCGAAATCCGCTTCCGTCACGTTACCTTCTCCTACGGCGGCGGCCCGCCCGTGCTGGACGACTTCGATCTGACGATCCCCGCCGGCTCGTCGCTGGCCATCGTCGGCCAGAACGGCGCGGGCAAGACCACGCTCGCCAAGCTGCTCTGCCGGCTGTACGACCCGCAGAGCGGCGTCATCGAGATCGATGGCGTGGATCTCCGCGAGATCGATATCGACGGCTGGCGGTCCCGCCTGGCGGCGGTCTTCCAGGACTTCATCCGCTTCGAGCTGCCACTCGCCGACAACGTCGCACCGGCCGGGGCGCCGCACGACGTCATTGCTGCCGCCCTCGACGAAGCTGGAGCATCCGGTCTCGCACCTCTCGACACGGTGCTCGCCCGCGGCTACGAGGGGGGCACCGACTTGTCCGGTGGCCAGTGGCAGCGCGTTGCGCTCGCGCGCGCACTGTGCGCTGTTCGTCTCGGCGCCGGCCTCGTGCTGCTCGACGAGCCCACCGCGCAGCTCGACGTGCGCGGCGAGGCTGAGATCTTCGACCGCATCCTCGCGGCGACGCGCCGCACGACGACCATTCTTATCTCGCACCGCTTCTCCACCGTGCGCCACGCGGACCGGATCTGCGTGCTCGCGGGGGGAAAGGTCGTCGAGCTCGGCACCCACGACGAGCTCATGGCCGCGTGCGGCCGCTACAAGACGATGTTCGATCTGCAGGCCTCGCGCTTCGGCTCGGACACATCCGAGAGCCGGGAAGAGGGACAGGACCTCGATGTCCTCGGTTGATCGTCTGCCGGCGGCCCTGCCCTCGATGTGGCGCGCGCTCAAGCGCGGCTACGACGCCGAGCCGCTGCTCCTCGCCGCCGCGTTCGGCCTGTCCCTGCTGGCGGCACTGCCCGATGCGCTCCTCGCGCTGCTGTTCAGGCTGCTCGCCGACGGCCTGGTCGGCGGCAACACCGTGCTCGTTTTCGCGTCGGCCGCAGGCCTCGGCGTCCTGGCCACAGGCTCCTGGTTCCTGCGCGTCATCAGCGATCGGACACAACGCCGATTCCGCGACCGCGTCACCATCGCGCTCGAGTCGCACGTCGCGCGCCTGCAGGCGTCAGTGGCGACCCTCGAGCACCACGAGCGGCCCGAGCACTTGAATCGCCTGTCGGTGCTGCGCAACCAGGTGTTCGTGCTCGATCACATGTACATGTCGCTCTTCTCCACCTGTGGGTGGATCCTCCGGCTCGGCGTCACCGTGGGGCTTCTCGTATCGATTCATCCCGCACTCGCGCTGCTCGCGGCGCTTGCGCTTCCGGCGGTGATGACTTCCGCGTGGCGTCCCGGCATCGAGCGGGCCGCCGAGGAACGGGGGGCTCCCGACAATCGACTCGCGCGTCACCTGTTCGTCACCGCCACCACGGCTGCGCCAGGAAAGGAAGTACGAGTCGCCGGCATCGGCGATCGGCTGGTCCACATGCGGCGTCAAGCCTGGGAGCGCTGGTATGGGCCGGTGGCGGCCGCGCGCACAGGGAGCGCGATCTGGCATGCGCTCGCGTGGGCCATCTTCGGGGCCGGCTTGGTGGGCGCGGTCGTGCTGGCCTCGAGCCGTCAGGGCGTATCGGCCGGCGATGTCGTGCTCGTGCTGGCCGCGGGCGCCAGGCTCTCGGCGTACATCGGCGGCACGGTGGGCGAGATTGGATTCCTGCGGGGCATCTGGCTCGACGGCTCAAGGCGGCTCGCCTGGCTCGAAGACTATGCGGCGGCCCTCGTCCACCGCTCCGACGCGCCGGTTCCCGATCGCCTCGCGCACGGCATCAGGTTCGATCGCGTGTCGTTCGCCTACCCCGGCACCGATCGCCTCGTGCTCGACGACATCAGTCTCGATCTGCGGGCCGGTTCGGTCGTCGCACTCGTCGGCGAGAACGGTGCGGGCAAGACGACGCTCGTGAAGCTGCTCTGCCGGCTGTACCAGCCGTCGAGCGGGCGCATCCTCGTGGACGGCATCGAGCTGGCCCACATGCCCGTCGACGAGTGGCGATCGAGGCTGGCCGGCGCCTTTCAGGACTTCTTCCGCTTCGAGTTCTCGGCGCGCCGCTCGATCGGCGTGGGCGATGTGCCGCGTCTCGACGATGAGCCGGCGGTGCGGGCGGCCGTGGGTCGGGCCGGTGCGGACGACGTGGTGGCACGGCTGTCGGCGGGCCTGGAGACGCAACTGGGTCCGACGTGGCCGGGCGGCGTGGACGTGAGCGTCGGGCAGTGGCAGAAGCTGGCGCTCGCGCGCGGGTTCATGCGCGAGCGCCAGCTTCTGCCACTGTCTCTTATACACATCTCCGAGCCCACGAGACTAG
>CAZCEL010000238.1:0-7485 GCA_964497175.1 uncultured Bifidobacteriaceae bacterium | reverse complement strand
TCTCCGAGTTTGGCTTCACTCCCAACCGAGTGGCGGCTCTTGGCGAGAATCTCATCCTGCTCGTCAACCTGTCGGTGACGGCGTGGCTCTACGCGCGCTTCTTCGGTCACAGGGGCTCGTTTGCGGCCCTGGAACGATGGCAGATCGCCTACCTGCCCGTGTACTCCGTATGGGCGGGATTGGTGGTGGTGATGTTCCCGCCCGTGTTCGGCTACCGTTGATGCACCCGCCCGCACACGGCTAGCGCCCCACGGCGGACCGGAGCCAGTCGTCCCGAAAGGCCTTCTGATCGCGCGTCGGCGCGCCGCCGGTCGCTTCGACCGGCGCCAGCTCGAGGCCCGGATCTTCGGCCAGCACGACCTCGGATCGGCGCTCGCGACCGCCCCGGTCGACGAATACAACAGGGATTCTGTCGCCGGGCCTGTGTCGCCGGACCACCGTCATCAGGTCCGATGGCGTCCCAATCGCGGTGCGATCCATCTCGCGCATCTCGTCGCCGACATCGAGGCCCGCGGCGTAGGCGGGCGAGTTCGCGGGCGGCGTGGTGGCCACGCGGACGCGACCATCGCTTGTCTCGATCTGCACGTCGCCCCACCAGGCGCGCCCGGGACTCGTCTTGCGCAGAACGAGGCCGGCCCGCGCGAGCAGCCGAGCGTAATCGGGCGCCTCGCGGCCGCGTATGAACCGCGCGAAGAAGTCGCGGGCAAACGCCTCGTCGCTGACTTCGGCCAGCCGTCTCTCGGCATCCTCGGACCCGTAGGGGCGGTCGACGTACCCCTGGCGGACGCCGCCAGGGCGTCCGTGCACGCGCCACATCGCACGCATGAAATCGTCGAGCGACACGCGCCCCTCGGAGCGATCACGCAGCGTCAGATCGAGCGCCAGCGCGACGGCCCCGCCCAGCTCGTAGTAGGACGCGATGCTGTTGGCCCAGTTCGTCGGGTCGATCGACATTCCGCGATCGGTGAACGGCGCCATGCGGCTCATCTGCTCGAGCGACCGCACGGCCCGGCCGGGACTGTGCAGCGCGGCTGAAACCAGGCGGTCGAGCGCCGCCGTCATCGACAGGACGTCGACGAGCCCCGCGCGCTTGAGCACGAGCGCCGCGTAGTATTCCGTGAAACCCTCGGCGAGCCAGAGCTCGCCGGACATGTTCGCGCGATCGAAGTCGAAGGGCTCGAGCGACCGCGGCCGGATGCGCTCGACGTTCCAGACGTGGAAGAACTCGTGGGCGACGGTGTCGAGCACCCCGAAGCGTCCGCCGGCGAGAGGCTGGGGCGAGGTCATGACCGTGCTGTTGCGATGCTCCATCGCGTCGGGGCTGGCGTAAGGCAGGTAGTCGGCGAGAAAGGTGTAATGGTCCGGCTCGAACGAGGGATACTCGCCAAAGATCGCGCGCTCCTCGCGGACGATCCGCTGGACATCAGGCACGAGCGCGTCGAGATCGGCCTCGCGTCCCTCGTGATGGACGGCAATGCGGAACCGCCGGCCCTCCAGCAGGAACTCCCGCACCGACACGGGTCCGAGCTCGACAGGGCTGTCCATCAGGTACTGGAGGTTGGGGGCGGTGAACTCGAAGGCGGACGAACCCCGATGCAGTTGGGTCGCCGCGCGCCACCCCGATCCGGTCGGGGGAACGAACCTCAGCGCGACCGGCCGGTCGTCGAGACCACGCGCCCACAGCACGGCGGCCGGCATGTTGATGTGGGCGTGCGTGCGATCGATGCCCAGGTAGGTTCCATCGACACGGTCGCCGAACACCTTGTACTGCACCTTGACGCTCGCTCGATGCTGGGGCACGGCCCAGCCGTGCGGGTCCGTCCTGGTGACCGTGAGCTGGCGTCCCTCGCCGTCGAACGCGCGCACGTCGTAGACGTTCTTGGCGAAGTCGTGGAGCGAATACCGCCCCGGTGACGATCGACTCATGCGGAGGTCGAGCGCTGTCGCCTCGAGATCGGCGAACGACACCTCGACGGCCATCCAGTGATGCTCGGGTTCCGGAAACGTGAACCTGTACGCAACTGGAGTGGCGGAGCGCGACGTCGGGGCTCCCGGAAGCCCCGACAGCAGCGCGAGGATCAGCGTTCCGGCAGACGAGAGCCGCCGAACGGCCTGCCGACCACGACGGCGCGCGCCTCGGTGGTCCTTGGTGAACACTACTTGAAGAGGTCGTCAAACGCCTTTCGGGCGCTCGTCGGACCGGCGGTCCCGGTCTGACGCTCGACCGTTGTCCGGGCCGCGAACAGCGTGCAGCCGTTGCGCTCGTCCTTCGGGGCAATCCGGGCGGTCAGGCTCTTCTCTGTGCACTCCCACCGGGCGCTCGTGTCGAAGGAGGCGCAATTGATGCAGCTGTGTTCGTCGACGCCGCACCGGCCGCAGCGTGCGTCGAGCGCGACGGGCAGGGCGAGCCGGTTCCCGCAGCGCGCGCAGCGAAAGACCTCGTGCGCGCCCATGAGATTGGGTGTGCGTGGCCCAGAGGCGTCCTGCAGCGGCCTACCCGGCGCGCGGGCCTGGGGCGGCGGCTTCTCGCGCCGCGGCTCGCGGTCGCGCGGCTCATCCTGGTAGCCGCGCTGCCTGTACTTGCGATCGCTCATCGAAATGGCGCGTTGATGAGCCATCCTGCCGTACGGCGCCTGCGGACGCAAGCGCTTACATCACGTCCCTGCCTCGTCACGAGCACCGGGCCGCGTTCGGCGGGTTCCCCGACACCAGTCAATCGGAGCCCTTCGTCGCCTGAAGTGGCGCACGCTCACTTTCTATTTGGTGCTGAACGCGTACACGAAGCCGACCGAGAACGTGTTCTGATTCGCGCCCGGTCTTCCGTCCTTCGTGAAGAAGTCGATATCGGACCAGTCCCGGCGGTACTCGAACCGCGTGATGAGCCCCTGGCTGTGCTTGACTTCGGCGGTCAGCGTGAATTCCTGCAGGTTCTGCGCTGCGCCCGTGGTGAAGCCGTCCTCGTCGTTGTAGTACTCCCAGCGCGGGATGACCGCGAAGTACGGGTTCACCTGGGCCTTGACATACAACCCGACGCCCTGCCATGTCACTGCCTGGCCCAGAATCCCGTCCCTGCCGTAGTCGTAGTTGCCCATCACGCTGACCTTGTCGTTCACGGTGTAGGTGATGGTCGTATCCGAGAGATGCCGCCAGTCGTCGGTGTTGTCGGTCTGCTCAGGGCCGATCATGTAGTTCTGGACGATGGACAGAGCGGGGGTCGGCTTGATGGTGGCCGCAAAGCCCCAGGTCTTCTGCGAGTTGTTGTCGGTCGAGTTGTTCCACCCGTTGCTGAGGGACGCGCCGAGCGTCACCTTGTCGGTCGCCGCGTAGCCGACGCGGACGCCCATGTGGTAGTAGGGAATCGCCCAGGAAAACAGCAGCGAGCGCGAATAGTTCCAGTTGTCCTTCGCTTCGATCACTTCGGCGCCGTGCTGCGTGACGAACTTGCCCACGTCGAAGGTCAGCCCGTTGCCGACATCCCCCAGGTAGCTGATATAGGCCTGCTGAATATTCTGGAACACCTCGGGAGTGCCGGGGTCCACCGAATGCACCCATGCCGCGACGGGACCGTAGTCGAGGTCGAGCCTGAAGCCCACGCGGTCGTCCTCGGTGGCCGGCTTGCTCAGCGCCAGTTCCGCCAGCGCCAGGCTGAACTGGTTGTGCTCGAAATCGAAGTTGCGCAGCGGCGTCAGCGACCCGGTCGGCGGCTTGTTGAAGTTGTAGTGGAAGTAAATGTCCGCCGTGCCGGCCAGCTCGGTCTTCCGGAAGAAGTTCAGAAATCCTGAGTCCTGCGCGGGCGCCTGCTGCGTCGAACTGGTGGCCGCCGCGCTGCTTGGAAACGCAGCCGCTCCCTGCGCCTGCGCGTGGCCCCAGCACGCGGCGACGAGGGCTACGGCTGCACAGATCGAAGATGTCGGGATCCCTGATACGCGCTTCATGTTCTACCCCTCCTCAACGCAAAGGCCCCCGGACGCCCGCTCCCCTGGACAAGGCTGCCCACGGGTCGAAACGGGTTCTCCTGGGGCTAGAGGCGACGACCTGGCCGCCTGTGGTCCTGTCACTTCAGCAACAGCGGTACCAACACACCCGGATGCCTTCATCCTACCCATCCTCTGACGTGGCAATCTATTGACGGGATCCGGGACGTGCCAGGACGTCGGCGAGACCTGACACTTACGTAGTATTGATTGGATAGCCATACACTAATGTCAGAATCGACCGTCGGAGGCCCATCCCTGATGGTGTCGCGCTCCCTCGTCCCGCCTCGCGAACGCCTCGAGGTTCCTGTAGAGCGATCTACCGCGTCTTCTTCTGCCGCGTGATCGTCGATCGATCCGCGCGACCCGCAACCGAGACGTCCGGCTCGAGCGCGTTGAGATACGCAGCCGCCTCCTCAAACTGTCCCTCGCTGAAGACCCGGATGCCTTGCCGTTCGAGGATGGCCGCCGTGACTCCGACACCGGGACGCCTCGTCCCGGTAAAAGTGCCGTCGTAGATGGATGTGCTTGCGCAGGACGGACTGCCATCCTTGAGAATGGCCAGGCAGACGTTGCCGGTGCGCGCCTGTTCGAGCGCCCCGTGTGCGCCGACGCGAAATGCCCCGGTCACCTCCGTGCCGGCGGCGGTTACAACTCGTGCGGTGCCGTCCAGCACAGCACCTCCGTCGCCCCCAACGATCTCCGCGGCCGGCCGCGGCACACCGAGGCCGCCGGCAACCTCGGGACAGAACGGCACCACGCGGCCCTGCTCGACCCATCGGTCGAGGATGGGGTTCGGCCGGGCGGCGTCAGCCCCGTCATAGCGGACCTTCTGCCCGAGCAGACACGCGCTGACGAGAACGCAGAGCACGGTGTGGCCCTCAGGCGGGTGGAATCACCCTGCGTACGATCAGCCTGTAGGCGGGCCACGAGAAGGCCACCAGCCCTGCGGCGACTGCACTATTGGTCGAGTCGGTCAGCGCCGCGGCCACCATGAACGCCACCGAGCCGGCCAGCGCGAGGCCCGGGACCACCGGGTAACCTGGCACGCGGAACGGCCGGCGCGCGTGAGGCGCCCGGCGCCTCGACACGAAGAGGCCGGTAAACGTCAACGCGTAGTTGGCGACGAAGAGAAACGCCAGGAGCGCCAGAATGGTGTCGAACGTGTTGGAGGCGATGCCGGCCAGCGTGACGGCCACGCTCGCGGCCAGCGCGGTTATCGGTGTGCCCCTCTTGACGTGCCGCAGCCCCCCTGGCATCAAGCCGTCGCGACTCATCGCGAACGGTATACGCGAAGCCATCAGCAGGGTCGCGTTCACGGCCGCGACGAGCGACACCATCATCACCAGCCGCAGCACGACGTCGCCCTGTTGGCCGAACAGCCGCGCCGCTGCGCTGGCGGCGACGAAGGGGTCCCCCGCCATCTCCTCGATGGGGATCACGCGGAGGAAGGCGGCGTTGAGCGCCAGGTAGATGGCCAGCACCAGCAGCACGCCGGCGATCATCGTGCGTGGGATGTTGCGTTCCGGGTCGCGAATCTCCTCACCGAAATAGATCGGCCCTGTCCAGCCGTCGTAGGTGAAGATCGCCGACTGCAGCGCCACGACCACGGCTCCAGCCAGCGCTGCTCCGCTCGGCAGGACCGCGTGCGCGGCTGCTGTTGAGCCGAGTTCGCTCGACAGGCCGAGCGCCAGCGCGGCCAGCGCGAGAAGCGCCAGCGTTTTCACCAGGCTGGTGACCTGTTGCGCGGCGTCTCCCACGCGGATTCCTCGCCACTGCAGCACCGCAAAGGCCACGACCACGAGTGAGGCGGTGAGCGAGGAATGACCCTCCAGGCCGGACACCAGGGGGCCAGCATACTCCCCGATCACGATGGCGATGGCGGCCGTGCTGCCGCATTGCGCCAGCCAATCGGTCCATCCGGCGATGAACCCCGCGTAGGGGCCCAGGGCGTCGTGCACCACGGGATACAGCCCTCCGGATCGGGGCCGCATGGTGGCGAGTTCCGCGACCGTCAGCGCGCCGAGCAGCGCGTAGGCGGCTCCAGCGATCCACACGCCCATGAAGAGCGGCACGGCAGGCACGTGCGCCGCCACTTCGCCGGGTGTGCGCAAGATGCCCATGCCGATGCTGTTGCCAACCAGCACGGCCAGGCCGAATGCCAGGCCCAGCACTCGAAGGAGGCCGACCTCCGAGCTTCGACTGGTAGTCACGTGTGCGGGCGTCGATTGTACCGGAGGTGATACACTCGCCGCGGATGGAGCATCCGCTCTTTGTTCCTTCCCAGATCTGGGTTGCGCCGTTTGCCGCTCTCCTTGTCGGCATCGCAGTCATCCCGCTCGTCGCACCGGCGTTCTGGGAATCGAACGTTCGCAAGCTGGGCGTGTCGCTTCTGCTCGGCCTCCCCGTGCTGGGGCTCTACCTCGTCGAACACCCCGCGTCGCTGACGCACACGGCGCGCGACTACGTGTCGTTCATCGTGCTGCTCGGCAGCCTCTTCGTCATCGCGGGAGGCGTGATGCTCGACGGCGACCTCGAGGCGACGCCGATCGTGAACTCGACCTTCCTGGGCCTGGGCGCACTGTTCGCGTCGCTGGTCGGCACGACCGGCGCTTCGATGCTCCTCATCCGCCCCGTCCTTCACACGAACCAGGAGCGCCGTCATGTCGTGCACACGGTCGTGTTCTTCATTTTTCTCGTCTCGAACATCGGCGGGAGCCTGACGCCGCTCGGCGATCCCCCGCTGTTTCTCGGCTATCTGCAGGGCGTGCCCTTCCTGTGGACCTTCCGCCTCGCGCCGGCGTGGCTCCTCACGACGCTCCTGCTGCTGGGGATCTACTACGTCTGGGATCGGCGCGCCTACGCGCGCGAGTCCCCGTCCAGCCTGCGCAAAGACCGCACCGAGCTGAAGCCGCTGCGGCTGCTCGGCGCCGAGAACCTCTGGCTGCTCGGCGGCATCGTCGCGGCAGCCGCGCTGCTGGCAGCCCCCTGGCGCGAGCTCGCGATGATCGCGCTGGCGCTCGTCTCGCTGATCCGCACCTCCCCGCATATCAGGCACGCCAATCATTTCTCGTTTCATCCGATCCTCGAGGTCGTGGTCGTCTTTCTGGGAGTCTTTCTGACGATGATGCCGGCGCTCGATCTGCTGCGGGCGCGGGGGGCGGAGCTAGGCGTGAGAGAGCCCTGGCAGTACTTCTGGGCGACCGGACTGCTGTCGTCGCTGCTCGACAACGCCCCGACCTATCTGGCGTTCCTGGCACTCGGCCAGGGACAGCAGCTCGCCGCCGAGGTCGTCGGCGTGCCGCACGAGATCCTGCTGGCCATCAGCCTGGGCGCCGTGTTCATGGGAGCGAACACGTACATCGGCAACGGCCCGAATTTCATGGTTCGCTCCATCGCCGAGCGCCGAGGCGTCCGGATGCCGAGCTTCGGCGGGTATATGCTCTACAGCGGCGCCGTGCTCATCCCGGTGTTCGTACTCGTGACGCTCGTGTTCTTCGGGAGGTAGCCC
>CAZCEL010000237.1:2345-7518 GCA_964497175.1 uncultured Bifidobacteriaceae bacterium | reverse complement strand
AGCCGATGGTCTCGGCCACATCCAGAGGGTCTTACTTCCCGCTCTCCTTCCAGATCGCCTGCGCGTTGGCCCTCACTTGAGCGGGGTCGGCCAGGAAGCCCTTGAACCTGTCCGGCACGCGGTAGGCCTTGACGAACTCGTCAACCGAGGTGCCCTTCTTGATGCTCGCCTGTGCCGCGTTCAGGAAGTCCGCGTAGAAATCGGTGTAGGTCCTGAAATCGTTCCACGTGACCGGCGAAGGCGTGTGGCCGCCGACGACGGTTTCGACGTTCTTGATGGTGGTCACCGCGCGCTGGAGCGTCTGGTTGAACTCGACCGCGCTGCCGCCGCTGTTGGCCACGTCGATGAACGGCATGTGAAGGCGCGGGAACATGTCGCCGCCGTGCATGACGCGCGCGGCCGGGAACACGACGAAGGAGTCGCCATCGGTGTGGCCGCGGCCGAAGTAGTAAAGATCAACCTGGTCCTTGCCGCTCAGAAGCGTCAGCCGATCCTTGTACGTGCGCTTCGGCAGGTACTTGGCGTTCTCGCCCTTGAATGCATCGCAGTTGGTCACCGGCTGGCACGTGGCCCTCGCCATGTTGGCGCGCGTGCCCTCGTGCGCGACGAACTCGACCGTCGCGGGGAACTCCGTGTTGCTGCCGGAATGATCGAAGTGGGTGTGCGTGTTGATGATGGTCGTCACCGGCTTGTCGGTGACGGACCGGATCTGGGCGAGGATGCTGCTCCCGGCCGCCGGCAGCATCGTGTCGACGAGCACGACGCCCTTGTCGCCCACGAGCACCAGCGAGTTGCCGCCCGTCCAGGTGCTGCGATCGTAGGTGTCGCCGCCCGAGATGAAGTACAGGTTGTCCCGCAGTTTCTGGATCGCGCGTACCGGCGGCAGCTTCCCCTGCTGTTGTTGCAGATTGGCCGCGCCAATGGTCACGCCGCCGATCGCCACCAGCAGTGTTCCTAGTACGGTTCGCTTCATGCCGCGCCTCCGGGGGTGATGGTAACCGAAAACAACCAGCGCCGGTAGAATCGTGCCGGTGGAAGGTCACGTCGCTGGAGGAACGGCCGGATGAGAACCGCCGCGCCTGAGGCGGCGAGCCCTCTTGCGAACTGGCAGGACGAGCTCGAGAGCGCCGCCCTCTACCGTGCGATGGCAGCTGCCGAGCCGCGTCCGCCGCTGGCCACGCTCTACACCAGGCTCGCCGAGACCGAGGAGAGCCACGCGCGGTTCTGGGCGGCCAAAGCCGCCGAGGCAGGAACCAGTGTGCCGCCGTTCCGGCCAGGATGGCGCACGCGCACGCTCATCGCGCTGATTCGGCGGATCGGTCCCGAGTTCGTGGTGCCCATCCTCGTGTCGGAGGAACGGGCCGATGCCGCCGGCTATCGGCGTCACGACCCGGGAGAGCTCGGCGAGATGGCATCGGCCGAACGCTCGCATGCGCGGCTCCTTCGTGCCGTGCCTGGAACCGCGGGGATCGAAGGGGGCGTGCTGGCCCGCTTCGAGGGCCGCCATCGCGCGGCCGGGGGCAACGCGCTTCGCGCCGCCGTGCTCGGCGCCAACGACGGCCTCGTCTCGAATCTCAGCCTCGTGATGGGCGTGGCGGGCGCGTCGCTGTCGAGCGGGTCGATTCTCGTGACGGGCCTCGCGGGCCTGCTCGCCGGCGCCGGCTCGATGGCGCTCGGCGAATGGCTGTCGGTCCAGAGCTCTCGCGAGCTCTATCAGCGACAGCTTGCCGTCGAGGCCGCCGAGCTGGCCGAGATTCCCGAGGAGGAAGAGGCAGAGCTGGCCCTGATCTATCAGGCCAAGGGCCTGTCGACGGAGCAGGCCCAGGAGGTGGCCCATCGCGTGATGCGCACGCCCGAGTCCGCGCTCGACACCCTCGCGCGAGAGGAGCTGGGCATCGACCCGGAGGCACTCGGCGGATCGGCCTGGGAGGCGGCGCTCACGTCCTTCGTGCTGTTCGCCGTCGGCGCCATCGTTCCGGTCCTGCCGTTCGTATGGCTGGAAGACACGTCTGCGGTCGTGGCGAGCCTCGTGTCCAGCACGGCTGCCCTGTTCGTCATCGGCGCCGGCATCACGCTGCTCACCGGGAAGGGGCTGTGGCTGTCCGGCGCGCGGCAGGTGATCTTCGGGCTGGCGGCTGCCGCACTCACGTTCGGCGTGGGCCGGCTGATTGGAGCAGCGGTGGCATTGTGATCGCCGCTTGGCCTTAAACTTGGACCTACCGATGGACCAGCCCGGGCGACCGCGCGATCGTCGTGAGTTCGTCAGGATGCTCGGCACCGCCGGTGCGGCGGCCGCGCTTTCACGTTTCGACGCGCTCGAGGCGGCGGGCCAGCGCAACACGGCTCCAGGTCCCGACCCCTCGGAGCGCAATCTGGCTCTGCTCGCCCTCGACGCCGCCCGTTCGGCGGGCGCCTCCTACGCCGACGTGCGTATCTCGCGGCTCACCTTCGAATCGCTGAGCACGCGCGAGCGCCAGATCACGAGCGTCAGCAGGCGAGAATCGTACGGCATCGGCGTCCGCGCGCTCGTGGGTGGCTCCTGGGGCTTCGCGGCGACGCGCGACGTGAGCCGCGACGAGGTCGTCCGCGCCGCGCGCGAGGCAGCGGCCGTCGCGTCGGCGAACGACAGGGTCGCGCCGAACACGATCGTGCTCGCGCGGGTTCCCAAGGTGCCCGACGGCCGCTGGATTACACCCCACCGCGTGGACCCGTTCGCGGTCTCGATCGAGTCGAAAGCCGAACTGCTGTTTCGAACGAACGAAGAAGCGCTGAAGGTCAAGGGCGTCCGATTCGTCTCGTCGAGCGTCGCGTCCGTCAAGGAGAGCCGTCTGGTCGCGACGTCGGAAGGGTCCATCATCCAGCAGACGTTCATCCGCGTGAACCCCGACGTCACGGTCACGGCCGTGGCGGCCGACAACTCCGACTCCCAGACGCGCAGCAGCGCGACGTCCCCCGCGGGACGGGGCTGGGAGTACGTGACCGGCCTGACGCTCCCCGAGCGTGCCATCCAGTACGCCACCGAAGCCGTGATGAAGCTGTCAGCCCCGCCGGTCGACCCGGGCGTGTATGACCTCGTGCTCCATCCATCACACCTGTGGCTGACGATTCACGAATCCATCGCGCACCCCTCGGAGCTCGATCGCGCGCTCGGCTACGAGGCCAACTACGCGGGCACGACGTTCCTTGCCCCGCCCGAGAAGGTCCTCGGCAAGCTCCGACTCGGCGGCGACCTGATGACGTTCGTCGCCAACCGCACGGAAGTCGGCGGGTGCGCGACGGTCGGCTGGGACGACGAGGGCGTCGCGGCCTCGTCCTATCCAATCGTGGACAAGGGGCTCTTTGTCAGTTACCAGAGCGCCACGCGCGACATGGTGAACCTGATGGCGGCCATCAGCCGCCGCAAGACGCCGCCCGGCCACGCGTACGGCGAGGACTGGACGAGCCTCCCGTTTCCGCGGATGTCGAACGTCAGCCTGCTGCCGGCCTCGCGCAACATCAGCGAAGAGGAAGTGATTGCGGCCGCGAAGCGCGGCATCTTCATCGAAGGCCGCGGCTCGTACTCGATCGACCAGCAGCGCTACAACTTCCAGTTCGGCGGCCAGACGTTCTGGGAGATCCGAGACGGAAAGAAAGGCCGCATGCTTCGCGACGTCGCCTACGTGGCGCGCACTCCGGAGTTCTGGCGCTCGATGACGATGATCGGCGGGCGGCAGACGTACGAGCTGGGGGGATCCTTCTCGGATGCGAAGGGTCAGCCCATGCAGCTCAACGCGGTGTCGCACGGATGCCCGGTGGCGCTGTTTCGCGACGTCAACGTTCTGCGCACGGCATGAGAGTGACGGGACCGCCATGATCACGTCCGTTCAGTCTGGCAGGCCGGCCACCCGCCACGGTCTCTCGCACGACGACATGAAGGCGCTCTGCGACCGCGTCCTCTCGTTCGCCAGATCAGACCACACGCGCGTCAACGTGGAGTCGGGCGTTCGCGGCTTCACGCGCACCGCCATGAACCGGGTGACGACCGCCGGGAGCACGTCCGACGTGTCCGTCAGGGTGACGAGCGTCGTCGGCCGCAGAGTCGCCTCGATTGACACCAATCGCCTCGACCCGGTCTCGCTCGAACGTGCGGTGAAGGACTCCGAGTCGCTTGCTCGCCTGTCGCCCGAGAATCCTGAGTACGTGCCCGAGCCTGGGCCGCAGCCCTACGCCCAGGTGAACGGCTACTACTCCTCCACCGGCGAGCTTACGACGGAGGACCGCGCGCGGGCGGCAGCGCTGGTGCTCGAGAGGGCCGAGCGGGACGGCACCGTGGCGGCGGGCTTCATCGACGTGTTCGCCGGGTCCCAGGCCGTGGCGAACTCGAGCGGCCTGTTCGCGTACCACGCGAGCACCGGTGTCGCATCGACGCTGACGGTCCGCACCCCCGACGGCTCATCGTCGGGCTGGGCGGGGGACGAAGGCGCCGACTGGGCGACCATCGAGTCGGAGAGAATCGCCGGGGACGCGCTACAGAAGTGCCAGGCCTGGCGCGGCGCCACAGCGCTCGATCCGGGCAGATACGAAGTGGTGCTGGAGCCGACCGCCGTCGGCATGCTGATGCAGAGGATGATGACGGCCTTCGACGCGCGATCGGCCGAGGAAGGACGATCGTATTTCTCGAAGCGCGGCGGCGGGACGCTGCTCGGCGAGAAGGCGTTCGACCAACGGGTGACGATCGTCAGCGACCCGGCCCTCGCCAACGGAGAGACCGCACCGTTTTCGAGCGCCGGCGATCTGGTGCAGAGGGACGTGTGGGTCGAGAAGGGCGTTGTGAAGAGCCTGTCGTACTCGCGGTTCTGGGCCAGCCGCAAGAACGTGGCGCCGAAGGCGCCGATGGCCAATCTCATGATGTCGGGCGGCGAGGCATCGCTCGACGATCTGATCACGTCAGTGAAGCGCGGCGTGTTGATCACTCGCTTCTGGTACATCCGGCCGCTCAACCCGAGGACGCTGTCGGAGACGGGCCTGACCCGCGACGGCACGTTCCTGATCGAGAACGGCCGGATCAGCCGTCCCGTCACGAACTTCCGATTCAACCAGTCGCTGCCGGATCTGCTTCAGAACGTGGAGATGCTGGGCCGCCCTGCACGCGTGTGCGCCAGCGAGAACAGCTCCGTGGGTCCTCCGGTGATCG
>CAZCEL010000237.1:0-2335 GCA_964497175.1 uncultured Bifidobacteriaceae bacterium | reverse complement strand
ATCGTGCCGGCGTTGAAGGTTCGTGAATTCAATCTGGCCAGCGTGAGCGACGCGGTGTGAGGCCCAGGGCAAACCGTACTCTCGCCTACAACGCGCAGAGCGGTCCCGGAACAGGAGTGGCGTACCGCGATCTCCGCCGGCGGTCCTACGCGCGCCAGGCCTACGACTTCAGCGAAGCCGAGCTGCTCAGCGTGGCGCAACGCCTGTAGATCGAGCAATTGAGACAGTACCAGCGAGCCCGATAAGCCAGCTCAACGGAACGTGGCTGCCGCGGCAGGTGGTGGGAGGTCGCGAAACGCCCACTTGACCATCAGGCCCAGCTCCCGGTCGTCGTCGACGCCGAGATCGCGCGGCCGGACTGTGCGGCTCACCGACGTCTGGATGAGCGCTCCCCGTGTCTGGTGGGAATCTATCCGTATGTACTTCGTGATGGGCTCCTGACTCGTGAGCCGGGTCTCGATTTCGAGCACCCCGTTGCACCACACCTTGACGTCGACCGGATTGGTGGTCAGGTCACGATGGTTCACCCAGACCGTCAGCACCATCCAGGGCCTGGGCGCCGGCACCATGGCTTCGGCGCGGCGGGCCGCCCATCGAAACTCGCCGCCGGCCTCGTCGGGCTCCGGCCAATAGAAACCGTACGAGTACGGCCAGCCCATGCGAAGCGCACGGTTTGGCGGGCGCAACGCGGTTGTGGCCAGCGCCGCGGTGCCCGCCCCATAGGTCGTCACGACGAGAAGGATCAGGGCCCACGTCCGCCGTCTGAGCGGCTTCGGCGTGCCGGGGTCGACGCCCGTGCCGATCAGGGCTGAATACCAGAACGCCATGGTCCAGAAGGTGACCGAGACACTCAGATCCTGGCCGGGCATGCCGAGCAGCGAAATCGCCGCGAACGCCACGATCGTCCACCGGCCGACGTGCGCGACAGGGGGGCTGCCCCTGTGTCGCCGCAGCACAAAAACGGCGAACACGATGACCCAGACAATCCATCCGACGCTCCCGATCACGCCGAATTCCGCCAACTGGTGGCGGTACCAGTTCTGAGCGTTGTCGGGCTTCATACCTAGAAAGTCCGTGATGACGACGTATAGGAAGCCGACGCCCACGCCGACCAACGGATACTCGCGAATGGTCGAGGTGGATGCGGCGCCATATCCGTTGCGGTTCCACAACTCGAAGCCGACCTGGCGAACGCCGTCAAACGACCACGCCGGCACGGTGTCCCAGAGGCGCCGGAGCGGATTGGACGCCTCCAGGCTCGAATTCGGCAGCATGATGGTCCCGCCGATCACGGCGGCGGCCGCCGCCAGCAGCCCGACTTGCCTCAGCCGTGGATTTCTCGCGGTTCCCAACGTGAAAAGAGCGCTGACCGTAACAACGGCTGCGGCCGCGAAGGCCGTTCGGGACCCCGAGGCCCAGACGGCCAGCCACCCGAGAACGGCGCCCAGAGGGACGAGGAGGCCCCGCCATCGGCCGGTCCTCACGCCCCAGAGGATGCTGCCGCCGATCCACATGGCGGCGATCGTGCCGGACACGTTCGCGTCATAAAGCGTGCCCGAGCCTCGCGCGAGCGCACCGTACCGACGTTCGTTCAGGAAGGTCACCTCGACGAACAACTGGACACATGCGACGAGCGCTGTCAGCAGGAAGCTGACCGCCAGAGGCGTTGCCACGACTTTGTGAAAATTCAGGTTGCGCGCGCCGAACAGCCAGTCGAACCACAACAGGCCGAGCACGAGCACGAGCGCCACATGCAGCGCCCAGGCCACAACGCCAGCCGGAAAGCCACTGAGAATGGGATTGACGACCCCCCTCGTCAGCAGCGCCAGGTTGAAGTCCACCTCGCGCCAGACCACGAGCGGCACGCCCACGACGAGGACCAGCGCCCAGCACACCAGAGGTCCGCGCCAGCGAGCCGGGATGTGCCAGGGCGTTTGTGCCGCATCGGGCAGGATTGCGCCCAGCAGCGCTGCCATCCAGAGAATGCCGTACTGAACCAGGTACCGCCCATGAGCGAGACGGATGACCGCCGGGAACAGGTAGGCGAAGGCGAGCGTGAGCGCCAAGGTTCGTCGGTCCCAGGCGGCGAGCGCGAACGATGCCGCGAAGAGAGCCGCGGCCATCGGCAGCATGCTCCACTCACGCGATACGAGGATCAGATCGCCGGCCAGCCACACGCACGCCGAGACGAGCACGAGGAGCTTCGTCGCCCGCTCGGGAGAAGCAAACCGCAAGAAGCCCTCGCCAATCACTGCGCCGGTGCTGGACCGCTTCGCTGGTTCGGTCCCGCCGCGAGGGACCGCATGAGTGGTCGAACGTTGGAGTCATCCAATGT
>CAZCEL010000236.1:0-7552 GCA_964497175.1 uncultured Bifidobacteriaceae bacterium | reverse complement strand
GAGATCATGCCTAGTCTCGTGGGCTCGGAGATGTGTATAAGAGACAGGATGACCGTGAGGACGATGGGCAGCACCGCCTGGAGCCGCTGGCGTGCATGCTCCTGGTTCTCCCAGCGTCCGCTCCATCCGATGTAGTAGCCGGGCGGCAGCGGCACGCCTCTGGCGACCGCCGCCCGGGCGTCGGCGACGAAGCTCCCGACATCGCGTCCCTGGACGTTGAGCAGTACCGTCGCCAGCAGCAGGCCGTTCTCCGACGAGATCATCGCCGGGCCCCGCGCGTGCTCGATGCGCGCGATCTGCCCCAGCGGGACCTCGGCGCCGCCGGCTCCCGAGACCAGGACGCCCGCGAGCGCCTGCGGATCGGCCCGGTACTGAGGCGCATACCGCACGCGCACCGGAAAGCGCCGGCGCCCTTCGATCGTCATCGTCAGCACCGTCTCGCCGACCGCATGCTCGACGACCTGCTGCACCGCGCCGACGCCGATGCCGTGGCGGGCGGCGGCGGCGCGATCGATGACGACGTTGAGGTACTGGCCGCTCGTGACCTGCTCGGCGTAGACGTTGGCCGCGCCCGGCACGCGGCGGACGGCGTCGCTCACTCGGCGCGCCAGGCCTTCGAGCGTGGCGAGATCGCTTCCGAACACCTTCACGCCGACCTCGGAGCGGATGCCGGTGGTCAGCATGTCGATCCGGTTGATGATGGGCATCGTCCAGATGGTGGCGCTGCCAGGAAGCTGGACGGCCTTGCTCATCTCGGCGCGCAGCTTTTCCAGCGTCATGCCTGGCCGCCACGCGTCCCTGGGTTTGAGGTGCACGATCGTTTCGGTCATGTTGAGCGGCGCCGGGTCGGTCGAGGTGTCGGCGCGCGCGATCTTGGCGACGACGTACTCGACCTCGGGGAATCGCATCAAGGCGTCGTTCTGCCGCGACGCGATCCTGGTGTTCTCGTCGAGAGAAATGCTGGGATCGGCGATCGGCATGAACATCAAGTCGCCCTCATTGAGCGGCGGCATGAACTCGCTGCCGATGCGGCTGCCGAGGACGAGAGCGCCGGTGAAGAGCAGCGCGGCGCCTGCCAGCGTCGGCACGCGATGGGCGAGGGCGAACTCGAGCACCGGCTGGTACGCACGCCTCAGGACGCGCATCACCGGATTGTCGTGCTCGGCGTGAAAGCGGCCGCCCAGCAGAATCGTGCAGAGCACCGGCACCAGCGTCACGGCGATGATCGTGGCAGCGAGCACGGCAAACGTCTTCGTGAACGCGAGCGGATGAAACAGCTTGCCCTCCTGGCCCGTCAGCGCGAAGACCGGAATGAACGCCAGCAGGATGATCGCCATCGAGAAGAAGACGGGCCGCCCGACCAGCCGCGTGGACTCGAGCACGGTCTCCCACACGCGGCGGCGATCCCTGGCGTCGACGCCCCGGTGTTCGAGGAACCGGAAGGCGTTCTCGGTCACGACGATGCCGGCGTCCACCAGCACGCCGATCGCGATGGCGATGCCGGCCAGGCTCATGATGTTCGCCGACAGGCCGAGGTACCGCATGCCCAGAAACGACGCGAGGACGGCCAGCGGAAGAGGAATCGTCACGATCAGGATCGACCGGACGTGCATCAGGAACACGACGTGGGCCAGCGTCACCAGCAGGATTTCTTCGATCAGGGCCTGGCGCAGGGTATCGGACGTGCGCGTGATGAGATCCGAACGGTCGTAGAACGGCACGATGGAGACGTCGGGCGGAAGCCCGGGCCTGATCTCGTCGATCCGCGCCTTGACGGCGTCGATCACCGTCTTGGTGTTCACGCCGGTGCGGGCGACGACGACCCCGCCCACCGCTTCGCGCGTTCCCTTGACGAGCGAGGCCACGCGGAAGGCGTCGCCGAGCCGTACGTCGGCCACCTGTTCCACGAAGATCGGCACGCCCCCCGATGCGCCAACCGGGATCCGCTTGACATCGTCGAGCGACGCGATGAGGCCGACGCCCCGAACAATCAGCCACGCGCCGCTTGCCTCGAGCACGTTGCCCCCGACGTTGAGGTTGCTGTCGCGGACGGCCTCGATGACGGCGCGGAGCGGCAGGTTGTACGTCCGGAGGCGGTTGGGATCGACGTCGATCTGGTACTGCTGAATGTGGCCGCCGACCGACGCGACCTCGGCGACGCCGGGCACCGAGTTGAGCTGGTAACGGATGAACCAGTCCTGGATCGAGCGCAGATCGCGCAGCGATCGTGACGGGCTCTCGACGGTGTACCAGAATACGTGCCCCACGCCGGTTGCGTCGGGGCCCAGCGTTGGCGTAACCCCGGAGGGGAGACCCCTGCCGACCAGGCTCATGCGTTCGAGCACTCGCGCTCTCGCGAAGTACAGATCGACGTCGTCCTCGAAGACGATGTAGATCATCGAGAAGCCGAACGCGGACTGCGAGCGGACGACCCGAACGCTGGCGAGCCCCTGAAGGTTGACCGTCAGGGGATAGGTGATCTGGTCTTCGACCTCCTGCGGGCTGTGGCCGGCCCATTCCGTAAACACGATTACCTGGTTATCCGAGAGGTCAGGGATGGCGTCGATCGGCGTGGTACGGAGCGCCCACCAGCCTCCCGCGGCGAGGGCGAGAGACAGTGCGACAACGATGAACCGGTTCCTGAGCGACAACTCGACGAGACGATTGATCATCCGCGGCCTACCTCGCACACGTGTCGACGCGTCAGCCACAAACGAGGGCTGTGGCACGACGTCGGCGTGACGACTATTGACGGTTTCGAGCGTGGGCGGGGAGGAGGATTAGATCAGGAAGACGGACAGCAGGAGGTGCGTGCGTGGCTGAGATCCGAGCGCGCGCGACGTGGAGCAGAGCCCCGAACGGGCCGCCGCGCCGACCTCGTCGGCCATGGGCCCTACGATGCCCGTCGCTGGCGCCGACACAACGGCGGCCGCGAGGACCTCCGCGTCCTGGTCCCGCTCGCCCGCCCAGCAGCAGTCGTTCACCGTGGCTTGCTGATGACAATGGACCTCGGCGCCACGAAGCGCCGCGTCGGGCGACACTGCCAGATCCCATCGACACAGCGACAGCGATGCCTGAAGGAGAACCGCTCCGGCGAGGAGCGACGCGAGCGAGCTCCGATTCCGGCCCACCACAAGCCGATTGTGCGCCTTGAACGACAGCGGCGTCAAATCGGCAGAAGGGCAGGAAGGCTCGCGCCCGTCAACTGGACGAGGCGGACGAAGAAGTGAGACGATCGACGAATGCGAGCAACCACCCCGGCAGAACTCACGGCACGGCACCAGTCTGCGCCCCCTCTGGCGCTGACCATCGTTGTTTGTTGCGCGATTACGGCAGCTGCCCAGGGCCTTCAAACCGTGCTTCCGCTCGATCCCGCGCGAGAGAAGGGCGCGAGCATCACGCCGGCCTTTGAGGGCTGGTACCCCAATCCCGACGGCAGCTTCAGCTTACTCGTCGGGTACTTCAACAGGAACGCGAAGCAGACGCTCGACATCCCCGTGGGCCCCAACAACAGGATCGAGCCGGGTAATCCCGACCAGGGTCAGCCCACTCATTTCGAGCTCGGCCGACAGTGGGGCGTGTTTGCGATCAGAGTACCGAAGGATTTCGGGAACAGAAAACTGATCTGGACCATCGTCGCCAACGGCGAATCGCAGGCCATTCCGCTGACCCTCAACACCACCTACGCGGTCACCCCGTTTCGGGAACTGGGAGCCGGGAACACTCCACCGGCGCTCGCGTTTTCCGCGGGGGGGCCGAAAGTCGCCGGGCCTCCGGTTGGTGTTGCTGCCAGCCTGACGGGCCGGGCCAAAGAGCCCGTCACGCTGAACGTCTGGGTTGAGGATGAGAAGGGCACCCAGGGGTCAGGGCGCGGGCGCGGTGGGACCGGCTCGGTTGCGACGCTCTCGTTCCACAAGTTCCGCGGCGCGGGCGCTGTCACGTTCGACAAGCCGCGTCTCCCGGTTGGGAAGCAGGGTGACCTGGTCTCGACGACTGCCACGTTCGGTTCTTCCGGCGAATACATCCTCCGCGTGCAGGCCAACGACGAGTCGGGCGAGGGCGGCGGGGGGTTTCAGTGCTGCTGGACCAATGCCCACGTCAGGGTGAGCGTCCAGTAGCTCGATTTCCTGCACGGACCGCGAGTCGGCTAAAATGACGGGGTAGGAGCATGCACAGATGTCTGAGGCGATGGTAAGGACGGGTCGAGGTCGGTTCATGGGGGTGCTGGCGATTGGAGCGGCACTCGTGCTGCCGGGTGGGGCGCTCGCGGCCGACGCCGCGAAGACGCCGACATTCACGAAGGATATCGCGCCGATCTTCCAGAATAAGTGCGAGGCCTGCCACCGGCCGGACTCGATCGCGCCGATGTCGCTCAAGACGTTCGCCGACACGCGGCCGTGGGTGCGCTCGATTCGTACCCGGGTCAAGGACCGGCAGATGCCACCGTGGCACATCGACCGCACCGTGGGCATCCAGAAGTTCAAGAACGACCGCTCGCTCACCGACGAGCAGATCGATACCATCGTCGGGTGGATCGACGCGGGTGCGCCTCAAGGCGACCCGAAGGACATGCCCCCGCCCAGGACCTGGCCGGAGGATCAGGGATGGAATTTCGCAGCCCCGCTTGGCAAGACGGCCCCCGACTTGATCATCACCTCTCCCGAATTCACTATGCCGGCCGTGTCGCAGGATGCGTGGGACAAGCGCACGACGCCGACCGGCCTCACTGAGGAGCGGTGGGTGCGCGCCATCGAGATCCGTCCCAGGACGGTCAAGGGCCGCCGCATCACGCATCACGCCGTCGCGTATCTCGAGCAGGACGAGCCGGGCGCTGCCGCCGCCGCGAGCTTCCTGCCCAGCTTCTTCATGGAATGGGCCGTCGGCAAGCAGGGCGAGCTGATGAACCCCGACACCGGCAAGCTGCTCCTGCCGGGCTCGAAGATCCGATGGGACGTTCACTATTCAGCGGCCGGCGAAGAGATCACGAGCGCCGTCGAGCTCGGCCTCTACTTCCACCCCAAGGGACACGTGCCCAAGTACCGGAATTCGCTGCAGCTCGTACCCGCGGCTATCGGCACGCTCGATATCCGGCCGAATCAGATCACGGTGTCGGAGGGGTACACTCCGCTGCGCGAAGCGGCGCGCATCGAGAGCTTTCAGGCGCACATGCACCTGCGCGGGAAGGCCATGACGATGGAGGCGATCCTGCCGTCAGGCCAGCGGCAGGTGCTGAGCCACGTCGCCGACTACAATTTCAACTGGCACAACACTTACGTGTACGCGGACGATGTGGCGCCGCTGCTGCCGAAGGGCACGATTCTCAAGGTGACCGCGTGGCACGACAACACGGCCGCCAAGAAGAGCAATCCCGACCCGAATCAGTGGGTAGGCTGGGGCGATCGCACCGTGGACGAAATGGCCCACGCCTGGGTCAACATCGTCTTCATGAAGGACGAGGACTTCAAGATCGAGGTCGAGAAGCGAAGAGCGCTGACGGCGCAGAACACCCAGCAGCAGTAGCCGGACCCAACGGGTAGCCGCCGCGCCGACGCGCCGCCTTCAGGCCGTCGCCGGTCTACTGCCCGCCGCCGGCCAGCGCGTCCACGCCCCCTTCGCTCCCGAAGTCGGTCGCCGTGTCCCGCGTGGCCGGATTGGGCCCCTTGCCCGCGGCAAACGCGCGCTCTTCGGCGCGCGTGCCGAGAAACATCGTTGGCAGCCCGTAATTCCCTTCGTGACACCGGGGCTCGTAGTAGATCCGATTCGCCTGCTCGTCCTGCCGGGCCAGCTCCTGCTTGACGGTCCACGGTCTCGTCCACGTGGTCGGATCCTCGATGGTGACGGCGTACTCGATCGTGTTCGCGTCGAGGCGCATGAAGCGCTCGACGAGGCGCAGGTTCTCCCGGGCCCCCTGGAAGCTGAACTTCGGCGAGAAGTTCGTGACCTCGACGACCAGCGTGTCGCCTTCCCATCGGCCACGAGAGTCGCCGAACCGCTCGCGCATCGACGGGGGAAGGTGGGGGCGTCCGGTCACCGGAATCACCCGCTGCCACCCCTGTCCCTGCCCCGTGTCATAGAAGATCGACACCGATCCGCGGGACTGCACGATTCGACGATAGCCGCCAAAGTCCGGCAGAACGGCGCCCATGCACCGCTCGGCCATGCTGCGATCCTCGGGGCCATCGTTGCGATTGGTGCGCCCGGTGTTGTAGAGCGGCGGCCGCTCGTTCCGCCTCGACGAAACCGGCCCATACGTCCCTCCCGCGCACGCGGCTTCCTTGTTCCTGCAGGTCTCGGTGGGCTGGAGGAGCGCCAGGCGGTAGGATCTCTCGAGCTCGTTCCGTTTCACGGCCTCTGGCGTCAGCGGAGGGATCCTGCCGTCGCGCGGATCCACGATCAGCGAGGTTCGCCGCCCGGTCGGCCGGACCGACTGGAACACGGCGTTGTACGCGCCGGCGACGTCGCGCTCGCTGCCGCGCGTGACGCGCTGGTCCCGGCGCGGAATCCCGGATCGCTGCTCGTCGAGCGCCGCCCGCTCTTCGTCCGTGAAGGTTTCCTTGGTGGCAAAGCGAGCCGGCCGCTGGAGGGGCGTCTGATAGGGATCGGTCCAGATCCCTTGCAGGTCCGGTTCGCCCCACGCCGTCCTGGGCGCGCCCGTCGGCGCCGCACTCAAATCAGCCGATCTCCGCGCCGCGGTCAGAAGTGCGGCGACGGCAACGACGACCGCCGCCGCCCCGACGAGAGTGAGGAGTCGTCTTCGCATGTCAGGCCTCCTCGAGAGCCATGTCAACGACCGCCCGCGATACGGTCAAGGATACCCGAATGGCACTCTGCGACGACTGGAAACGTCACACGCTGTACCCAGCTGCCTCGCCGTTCACGGCTGCGTGCTGATCGCTGGGCGCTGATGGCTGCGTGCTGACCGCTGTTCGCTGACCGCTGGCCGGAGTCCACTCTACCGCGTCGCCGTCGCGGCGACCTGTTCCAGCACGCGAAGATCGCCCATCGCCGCGGGGTCCGTCGTGTCGAAGGTCAGGGGCGTGATCGTGATGTAGCCGTCGCTGAACGCCTGGACATCGGTATCGGGCTCGTCCGCCGTGGTGCGCTGGGATTCCGAGAAGCAGGCCGCCCGGTCGCGCACGAAGGTCGTGCAGTCGAACTGCCAGTTTCTCCCCCTGACGCTCAGCCGCACCACTTTGGCACCCTTGGAGGCTGCCGCCGGGGCATTGATGTTGAGGAAGAACCCCGGCCTGAGCATCTTCCTCTCGCGCAGATCGTCGACCAACCGCTTCGTGAACGCCGCCGTCGCCGTGTAGTCCTCGGGGCGGTTGCCGGCCATCGACACGGCAATCGCGGGGATGCCGCTGATGACGGCCTCGCGCGCGGCGCCCACGGTGCCCGACGGGTAAACCGAGGTGCCGATGTTCTCGCCGCGGTTGATGCCGCTGATTACAAGGTCCGGCCGCCTGGGCAGGAACCGATCGAGCCCGAGGCGCAGCGCCATGACCGGGGTGCTGTCTGTCTCTTATACACATCTGACGCTGCCGACGATCTT
>CAZCEL010000235.1:0-7560 GCA_964497175.1 uncultured Bifidobacteriaceae bacterium | reverse complement strand
TACACGCGTAAGATCGTCGGCAGCGTCAGATGTGTATAAGAGACAGGCTTGTAGTAGGCCAGCCCCTCGTTCACCGTCCCGTCGAACACCAGGCGGCCCTGGTCCAGCACGCAGACCCGATCGCAGAGCGTGCGCACCGCGCTCGGCGTATGTGACACGAAGAGGATCGTCTTGCCCTGCGCGCGGAACTCATCGAGCGTCTGGAAGCACTGACGCTGGAACTCCGCGTCTCCCACGGCAAAGATCTCGTCGAGCAGGAGGATCTCGGGGTCGAGGTTGGCTGCAATGGCAAAACCGAGGCGAAGCTGCATGCCTGAGGAGTAGCTCTTGAGGGGCGTATCCATGAAATGCTCGAGCCCCGAGTACTTGACCACCTTCGGATAGAGCGCCTGGATCTGGCTGCGCGTCAGGCCGTAGACCGACGCGTTGAGATACACGTTCTCCTCGCCGCTCAACTCGTGGTGGAAGCCGACGCCGAGTTCGATCATCGTGCCGATGCGCGCCCTGGCCGGCACCAGCATGCGCCCCTTGGTCGGCAGGTGCAGGCCGGCCACGATCTTGAGCAGCGTGCTCTTGCCCGATCCGTTGCGGCCGACCAGACCCACCGCCTCGCCGCTTCGGATCGCAAGCGACACGTTGCGCAGGGCCCAGAACTCTTCGATGACCTCGCGGTGGCGCTCGTGGAACATCGACAGGAACCGCACCTTCAGATCGGTGGAGCGGTTGTGGCGCAGGTAGAAGCGCTTGGAGACCTCCTGCGCGTGGATCACCACGCTCATCAGAGCTGCTCCCCGAAGCGGTCTTCGAGCGACAGGAACCACGTGGTTCCGAGGATGAAGGTGCCGAGGCCGTACATGAGACCGGCCGTCCACACCGGCAGGTCCGGCCAGCCGCCTTCGTAGAAGATCCGCTGATAGGCGACCACGAAGCCCGACATGGGGCTGAACAGCAACGGCAGACGCAGCCACTCCGGGGCCTGGCTGAGCGGGTACACGATCGGCGTCGTCCAGAAAAGCAGCGAGAGCGCGATGTCGACGAAGTGGCGGACGTCGCGGAAGTACGTCGTCGCCGCAGCCAGCATCAGCGCGATGCCAACGATGAAGGCCACCTGCAGCGCCAGGAAGACAGGAAAGAGCAGCATCGGTCCGGAGGGCGGCACGCGGTAGATGAGGAACATCAGCGGAAGCAGGACGACGACCGTGAGCAGGTACTGCGCCAGGTTGAACAGCACGGTGGCCAGGGGCAGCACGGCGCGGGGAAACCGCACGGCCTTCACGAGGCTGCCTCCGTCGATGATGGCGCCGGTCGACATCGTCGCCGAGTTGGCGAAGAAGGACCAGGCCAGGACGCCGAGCAGGATGAAGAAGGGGAACCCCGGCTGGCCGATGGAAAGGATGTACCGGAACGCCAGGGTGTACACCGCGACCATGGCCAGCGGGTTGACGAGCGACCACAGGAAGCCCAGGACCGAGCCTCGGTATTTCAGCTTCAGGTCCTTCAACACGAGGTTCCGGAGGAGCTCGCGGTACGCGAAGACCGATGCGAGGTTGGCCGCCAGCGTCTTGCGCTGAACGGCTCGGTCGACGAGCTCGGCGTCGACGGGCAGGTTCACGAGGGGAGCCTCGCGGGTCCGGTCCCTCCCTCGTCCGCCGGCACACCGTCGGTGTCGATCGCGAGCCCGTCGAGCGGCCGAGTCAGGAGGCGCACGTCAGATCTTGGGCGCCGAGCCGTCAGCCGCCGAGGGCGCGGGCTCATGGCCGTGGCCGGGAGCCGAGGCGGCGGTAAGAGACCTGGCGTCGCGGCCCTCGGTCCGGAGCCGGATGGCGCATCGCAGGTGCAGACCGGCGCGCACCAGCGGCGACAGGAGGCGGCCAGCCGGGCTGCTGTGCTTCCAGTAGAGTCGAAACGCGCTCTCGTGAAACGCGCGGATGGCGCGCGGCAGATCGTATTGAGCCGAGCCGCCGGCCCTGTGGCGGACGCTCACCCGGGGCAGATAGGTGCAGCGGCCGCCCGCACGGCCGACCCGCCGGCAGTAGTCGGCGTCCTCCCAGTACAGAAAGAAGGACTCGTCGAGCCCGCCCAGTTGCTCGAATCGATCGCGGCGGGTCATCAGGCAGGCGCCTGCAATCCAGTCGACGTCGAGCGCGTGCGTCGTATCCAGGCCGAGCAGATTGCGCCGGGTCCACCAGTTGTTGGGACGTCTCCGGGTGAGCCACGTCGATCGCCCGCCCAGCAGCGTGGACGGTCCGGGAAACCCGCGCGCCGAGGGCTGGGTCGAGCCGTCGGCATTCAGCACGCGCGGCCCGACGACCCAGGTGCCGTCGTGGGTCAGGAGCCAGTCCTCGAGCACGCTCAAGACCGGGCCCGGGCCCTCGATGGTCGTGTCCGGATTGAGCAGCCAGAGCAGCGGCGCCCTCGTGTGCCGCGCCGCGGTGTTGACGCCGGCCGCGAACCCTGGGTTGTCCGCGCGGGGAACCGCCACGATCGAGGGGCGGCCGGCCAGCGCGGCGGCGAGGCGGCGCTCGTCGCTCTCGTGATCGACGACGACGACCTCGTCACCGGGCCGGAGCTCGGGGCCGAGCGAGTCGAGGCAGCGAGCGAGGTCGTCGTAGCCGCGGAAGTTGACGATGAGGACGGCAACAGACAAGACCTGTATCTTAGACGAGTTCGAAGAACCCTCGCGAGAGGGCGACCTCGCTGCGAACGTCCCGCCAGGGACTCGCGGCGCCGCGCTTTCCGCCGCCGGGCCTGTTCGACTACAGTGCATGCGCCATGAATCGACAGGCTCCCTCGGGGGCCGGACGCGAAGGCCTTCCTGATCCGTCGCGCGCGAGGTCCGCGAGCTGGAACGCGTGGCTCGACCATCCGCTCATCGCCGAGCACTATCGCCGCCGCGCGCTGGTGGACGACATGCCGTGGGAGCGATGGGTGCTGGCGCGGCTGGGCGGGCTGCCGGAGAAGAGCCTTCAGCTCGGCTGCGGCAACGGCGATCGGAGCCTGTTTCTCTACGAGGCCGGGCTCTCGCGGTGGATTGACGGCATCGATGAGCGCGAAGACGAGATCGCGCTCGCGGACGAGGGCCGGCGCACGGCCGGCGCGCCGGGAGTCTTTCGCGTGGCCGACGTCAACACGGCCCTGCTCCCTCGCCAGACCTACGATCTGATCTTTGCCTGTCACAGCTTCCGCCGCTTCGTGGCGCTCGAGCACGTCCTGGATCAGGTGCACGCCGCGCTCACGCCAGGCGGCTGCTTCGTCCTCGAGGAGTTCGTCGGGCCCTCCAGATTCCAGTGGACCGACGCGCAGATCGCGGTCGTGCGGGCGCTGCTGTCGCTCGTGCCGGAGCGCCTGCGAACGTTCAGGTGGGGCGTCGTGAAGCCGTACGAGGGCCGGCCGTCCCGTGCGGAGGTGGCCGCGGCCAGTTCGTTCGAGTCGATCAGGTCGGCCGAGATCGTACCGCTCTTCGAGGAACGCTTCCACACGGTGGTCCTCAAACGCCTCGGGGGCACTCTCCAGCACTTGCTCTACAACGGCATCGTGCACAACTTCGGCGTGCAGGACGCGGAAGCCCGGGGCTGGGTGGAAGGGATAGGCCGTATCGAGGACGCGCTCGTCGACGCGGGATGTCTGCCGAGCGACTTCGTGCTCGCTATCGGGCAGCGACGATAGGCTTTCTGGCCCGCAGGCGGATGTCGTTCAGCTCGGCCAGCAGGACGCTGACCTGCGCCGACTTGCGGAAGGCGGCATCGATCCAGCGGGCGCGCCCCCTCGGCACGGTTCGATCGAAGTGATGTGTTTCGATGTGCCGGATAGCGCCCATAACGCCCGTCGGCTCGGGGAGATAGCGATCCCGCTCGGCCCGCTGACCGACCCGGCCGCCCGCATGAATCGTGCGGCGCACGTGGCCGAGCGTGAACCGCGCCGGATCCACGTCGTGGATCACCGCAGCCCGCGGCTCGACGGCGATTGTGTAGCCGAGGCGCTGCATGAGGCACGCGGCAACGAGCTCCTCGCCGCCCCAGAAGTCGTCACCCGTGCGGCCGTACCCGGTTCGGAACCCACCGATCTGGAGGAGCGCCCGGCGCCGGGCGGCCCAGCTTGCGCCCCATGGGAACTGTCGCCAGTCCTGAACCTCCGTGTATTCCTCGCGCTCGGTCAGGTATTCGCTCCAGTATTTCGTCCAGCCGGGTCGCAGGACTGCGGGCCGCGGCTCGGGGACGTTCAAGGTGATGTGGCCGCCGACGACGCCGGCCGAGGGATGCGCGTCGAAGGCCTCGCACAGTCGCTCGAGCCAATCGCTCGCGGCCACGGCATCGTCGTCCAGGAAAGACACGATCTCGCCGCGCGCTTCGAAGAGGCCGGCGTTGCGCGCCGCCGAGAGCCCTGCCACCGGGCACGCGACCACCCGCAGGCGACAGCAGCTGCCGGCAAGATCCGCCGTGCGAAGCCGGTCGACGGTTGCCTCCAGGCGGAGGGTGGCCGGGTTGTTGTTGACGAGCACAATCTCGAAGGGATGCGTCGTCTCCTGCCGGGCTACCGATCGGAGGGCCCGGTCGAGGCGGTCGCCCGCCCCGAGCGTGCAGATCACGACGGAGGCCTTCACCATGGGAGGGTCGCCCGCCTCGGCGAGAGCTTCGATGCGCGCGAGTTGCGCGGATTTGGCGCGCACGTCCACGGCCTGGAACAGGGCCGCGACGTCCCCGGCGCACAACCAGCCCTGATAGTCGATCGACAGGCGCGGCAGCCGGGGCCGTTCGCCAACAACGGAGCAGAGGTCCCAGCCGCTGTCGACATCCGCGGGCAGAGTGTTCGAGTCCGTGACGAGGACCTTGAGGGCGTGCGCCGGAAGATGCTCGGGGTGCGAAAGTCCTTCTTCCGGCTTCGCCGTGACGCGCGCGTAGACGATCGGGATGCCCAGACGGGGCAGGTCTTTCAGGGGGTAGGCGCCGGAGTACAGGAGATGACCCGCCCCGAGGACGTGCTGTGCGAGCGCCCTGCCCAAAGAGGCTTCCGAGTCGCAGTCGATCAGCCACAGCATCGGCATGAGGTAGAAATCGCGGCGGAAGTCGTCGAACACCATCAGGCGTTCGCGGTTGCCCAGCATGTCAAACTCTTCCCAGCGCGCGGTGAGCGACCTGCCGTGAAAGCGGTACTCATACAGCGGCTCGTCGAAGTCGACGTGCCGCAGCGTCAACAGCGCGTTGACGCGCATCCAGTAGTCGTAGTCTTCCGTCACGAAGCGGAAGGGGCTGTAATCGCCAAGAAGGTGTGCGACGCGGCTCCGGTAGAGGAACGCGCCTCCGATCGAGTTGTTCGCCAAGACGTTGAGCTCGGTGGTCGTGTCGGGCAGGTGCACGTGGCCGCTGCCAGGCGGGCGCTGGTCGGGGCCCCAGTAGCCGCTGTTTTTCAGCACGCCTCCGTCCTCGCCGATGATGTCGAGATTGGCGTACGTCATGTCCCACGAAGGATGCCGGCGCAAGCAGTCGACCATCCTGTCGAGGAAACCCGGCTTCATGCGGTTGTCGGCGCTGGTCCAGGAAAGGAACTCGCCGCGCGCGAGGCGGAATCCGCGCGAGAGCGCCGCGGGCAGCCGGCAGTTCTCCTGGTGCACCACGCGCACGCGGGAATCCTTCGCGGCGTACTCGTCGGCGATCCGCCCCGTTCCGTCCGTCGATCCGTCGTCGACGACAATCAGCTCGAAATCGGCGTAGGTCTGGGCGAGGACGCTGTCGATGGATTCGCGAACCAGCGCCTCGCCGTTGTAGACGGGGAGGACGATCGAGACAAGGCCGGCGTCGCAGGGCACGCGCACCCGAGCGGCATCGGGGCCGTAGGTGGCCGCGCGCGCGCGCCTGTAACGGTCGAACACGTACTCGCGCGGCGTCATCAGACCCTGGATCAAGGCTTGTCGGAGGGCCGTGCGCGCCCTGCCGGGTAGCAGCGCGCGGACGAGGGCGCGGGCGACCCAGAGCACGGGGGAGAGGACCACGCCAGCCACATTGAGCAGCCTGTCGAAAGCCAGACGTGCTTCGATCCGCGCGGAGCGCCAGAGACGTCGCCAGGTCTGCCCGGGCCGCTGATCGAGAGCGGATCGGGCGGCTCGCAGTTCCGACGCCAGGACGATCAACTCGGCGGTGCGTTCGGACAGCCGGCGCTCCAGCTGAGTGCGGGACGGGTCCGACGGCGCCGTATCTGGAGGCGTCGTGTTGACCGCGGCTGCCTCGGGGGCGACCCTCGAGCTGACCTGCTGTCCGGGAGCCGCGGCGTGCATCGCCGCCCCGTGCGCGCCGGCGCGTGACACACCGGGCGCATCGGTAACCGTGCGCGGGCGGTCGCCGGCCGATGTCTCGGCGTGCTGCAGCGTCCGGGACAGAACTGCCGCGTCGGCGGTCAGGCGCTCCACGCGCGTCTCGTTCAGCTCGGCGCGGCGCGTCTGGTAGACGAGCGTGTCGGCGAGCAGCGTCGTCCATTCCGGCGAGACCGTGCGGGCGGGAGGTGGCGGGACGCGGAGCAGATCGGACGCGAGTGCCGTATTCTGTCGGGCCGCCGCCTGGCAATCCGCGACGAGGGCGGCGAGCCGATGACCGAGACTCTCGCGATTCCGATAGACCGCGGCCATGCACTCCGAGATGCGTTCGGCCGTGGCCGTGCCGAGGTCGAGCGATGATTCCCCCATCCCCAGCCGACCCATGAGGGACGCGACCTTGGGATCGTAGGCCAGCGCGACGGGCGGGACGTGCGCGTTGGCCGCGAGCACGACGCCGTGCAGGCGCATGGCCACGACGAGATCGCACAAAGCGAACATGCCTTGTGCCTGCGACGCGTTAACGCCGGGCTCACAGAGGTAGGCGGCGCGGGCGTTGCGCATCAGGCTGCGCACGGATCCGGCGGCCGTCAGATCGTCGGCCAGCTCGTCGCTGCCGGTCGCCTGGAACGGCACGAACACGAGCGTGGCGCCGTGCGTGTCGACGAAACGATCGAGGGCCGCAGCGAGATGAGCCTGCCACACTTCGGGACCGACGGCCCTGTCCCACTGGCGCAGCGCCAGGCCCACCAGGCACGTGGCGTCTGCGGTTACACCGGCGCGTTCCAGCGTGGCGCGGGCATCCGCTGGAGTGGAGGAACGGACGAGGAACGCCGGGTCAGCCGTCACCACCACGGTTCGCGTGTCGACGCCAATCGACCGCAGCACCTCCAGCGACGCTTCGTCGCGGACGCTGGCGGCGTCGGCGCGCTCGAAGACGAGCCGCGTGTAGCGGCGCGCGGCCTCGCTCTGCAGCGGGCCCACTCCCACCGCGTACAACATGAACGGGCGACGCAGCACGGTCGCCATCGCCGGAAACGCGGCGCAGTAGGTGAGTCCCCAGTGGAGCCGCGTGAACAGCGTCGCCTCGTCGAGACCCCAGTAGTCCTGGAAGAGGCCGCCGCCCCCGAGCACGATGAGGTCGCTCGTCCCGGCCGCCGCGAAGAGCCCCAGGAGATCGCGCTCGCGGACGGCGTCCACGCTGTGGTCGCGGCGAGTGGCGTCGGGGTCGGCGGAGACCACGATCACAGAGACATCCG
>CAZCEL010000234.1:0-7574 GCA_964497175.1 uncultured Bifidobacteriaceae bacterium | reverse complement strand
AAGGCCTTCAGATACGTGACCGGGTTCGACCTTGGCGTCCGCCCGATCGGCGCCTGGTCGACCAGCACGACATCGGTGACGAGCTCGGCGCCCTCGATCCGGTCAAGCGCGCCGACCCGCTTCTCCCAGGCGCCCTTGCTTCGCTTGAGCGCCGCGTAGAGGACGTCGTGCACGAGCGTCGATTTGCCCGACCCGCTCACGCCGGTCACGCACGTGAGCACATTGAGGGGAATGCCGACATCGATACTCTTCAGGTTGTGTTCGCGCGCGCCGACGATCCGGATCCTCTGGCTCGTCCCGCGGCGGCGAACCGTCGGCACCGGAATGGCCAGATCCTGCCGCAGGTACTTCGCCGTCATCGACCGCGGTTCCTCGAGGAGCCCCGTCAGGCTGCCGGAGAACACCACCCGCCCACCGTGCTCGCCGGCGCCCAATCCAAGGTCCACCACATGGTCGGCGACCCTGATCATGTCGGCGTCGTGCTCGACGACGATGACGGTGTTGCCCTGATCGCGGAGCTGGCGCAGGATGTCGATCAGGCGCTGATTGTCGCGCGAATGGAGTCCAATCGACGGCTCGTCGAGCACGTACAGCGTGCCCACGAGCGCGGCGCCAAGTGACGTCGCCAGGTTGATGCGCTGTGCTTCGCCGCCCGAAAGCGTGGACGACAGCCGATCGAGCGTCAGGTAGTCCAGGCCGACATCGCTCAAGAACGACAACCGGCGCCGGATTTCTCTCAGGACCTTCTCGGCAATCGCGGTTTCCTTCTCGCTGAGGCCGAGGTCGGCGAAAAACTCCTGGGCCTCCTGCACCGTGAGGGCGGACACGCTGTCGATGGTCTTCGCTGACAGCCGGACGTCGCGGGCTTCGCGCCGCAGGCGCGATCCCCCGCAGTCGTGGCAGGTCAGGTAGCCGCGGTAGCGACTCAGGAAGACGCGGACGTGCACCTTGTACTTCTTTCGTTCGAGCCAGCGGAAGAAGCCGCGGATGCCGCCGTATCCGTCGCCGCCGTCCACCACGAATCGCCGCTCGGCCTCGGTCAGTTCGGCCCATGGCACGTCGAGCCGCACCCGTCCCTTGCGCGCCGCGCGCTTGAGGTCCGCAAGCTGGGCCCGGTAGTGCGGCTTGCTCCACGGCTCGATGGCGTTCTGCGCGATCGACTTCGAGCGATCGGGCACGACCAGGTCCATGTCGAGCTCGATGATGTTGCCAAAGCCGTGGCACGTCGGACAGGCGCCGAACGGGTTGTTGAACGAGAACAGCCTCGGCTGTGGGTCCTCGTAGGTGATCCCGCACGTCCGGCACTCGAACCGCTCGGAAAAGTGAAGGAGTCGGGCCGGGAGCAGAACGTCCTCCGAGATGCCGGGACCCGCCGCCTGGAACGCCCACGCCGCACCGCCGCCTTCCCGGTAGGCGGTTTCGATCGAGTCGGTCAGCCGCTGTCGCAGATCGGCCCCGCCGATCTCGAGCCGGTCGACGATCACCTCGACGTTGGCCCGCGTGGACATCGAGCGGGGATCGATCTGATCGAAGGCGACGGCCTGGCCGTCCAGGAGCAACCGCCCGTAACCCTTGCGCCGCAGGGCGTCGATCGCTCGCTCGACTGCTGACGCGCGCTCGCCCGATGAACGCAGGCTGCTCGAGTGGCGGGCGACCTCGACTCGATCGGTGGGCTCGCCGGGACCGAGCTCACCCACCTCGTCGATCTCGGCCGGCTCGTCACCGTTGGCGAGCGGGGCGGATTCGACGATCGGCAGATCGAATCCCAGCATCAGCCGCGTTCCCGCGGGCAGATCGAGGAGCCGGCCGGCCACGATCTCGGCAGTCTCCCGGACAACTTCCCGGCCGCAGCTGCGGCAGAAGGTCCGGCCGACGCGCGCGAACAGCAGCCGGATGTAGTCATGGATCTCCGTCGTCGTGCCAACGGTGGATCGCGGGTTTCGAATGCTGTTCTTCTGCCGGATCGCGATGGCCGGGGCAATCCCGTCGATGCGGTCGACCTCTGGCTTCTCCATGCGCTCGAGGAATTGGCGTGCGTAGGCGGACAGCGACTCGACGTACCGCCGCTGACCTTCGGCGTAGATGGTATCGAACGCGAGCGACGACTTCCCCGAGCCGCTGACGCCGGTGACGACAATCAGCCTGCCGGCGGGCAGCGTCAGGTCGACATTCTTGAGGTTGTGGGTGCGGGCGCCACGAACGATCAGCGCGGCGCCATTAGCAGCCCCGTGTTCTGCGGCTTCCGGCGTGCTCACGGTGTGGACTTCTGATGGCAGCTTAAACGCCCATCGTACTGCAGGGACGTGTCACTGGCAACAGCGGGTGACGCGAGGGCCGTTCGCGGGTCAGCGCGGCGGCTCAGAGGTCAGCCAGGCTTGCGGAGCGACTTCACGTACTCGACCAGCGGCCAGATCTCGTCTCTGGTGAGCTTGCTCTTGAAGGCGGGCATCTCTGGGGGATGGCCGTTCCAAATCTTGTAGTACAGCACTCCGTCCGGGTTGAGCTCCGTGCGAAACTCGTCCGTCAGATCGGCCGCCGGGTGACTGGGCCGTGAATCGGGGCCGTCGCCCTTGCCGGAGGGACCGTGACATTTCTGGCACTGCGCTCCGAACACCGAGCGTCCTTTCCGCAGCACGTCGGCCGTGGGCTTGAGCGGGCTCTTCTCGTCCTTGGCCTCTGGCGGAATGGTCCACCCGGCATACTGCGCGGACACGGCCACGAAGAAACAGACGGCGAGGAAGGCGACCAGCGAAAGCAGCGTGCGCATCCTCGTATTATAGGGAGCGTCCGGCATGAAGGTCTTTCGTAGCGCCGATGTGCCGTTTCGTCCGGCCGATACGGCCTCGTTCGCCGGCCCCGTCCACACGCGGCTGCTGGGAGTCGCGGAGGAAGGTGTGGCCGTGCGCGTCTATCACGTACGGTTCGAGCCTGGTGCGCGCACTCACTGGCATCGACACTCGGGGCCGCAGTGGCTCCTCGTCACCGAAGGACGCGTTCGGGTCCAGCAGTGGGGTCAACCCGCGCAGGACGTCGACGCTGGCGACGCGGTGGTCATCGCTCCCGAGGAAAAGCATTGGCACGGCGCCTCTCCCGGTGCACGAGGCACGCACCTGGCCGTCAACGTGGCAGTGACGACTGAATGGTTGGAAGCAGTGAGCGAGGAGGAGTACCGGTCAGAGAAGGCTGCCGATCGCCCGTGATAACATGTGGGGTTCCTGCCGGCGTAGCTCAGTTGGTAGAGCAGTCGATTCGTAATCGACAGGTCATCGGTTCAAGTCCGATCGCCGGCTCCAAATTCCTGAGCAAAATTGCGGATCTCACTGAACGGTCGTTCAGTGCTGGCTGTTTGACCCCCTATCTGACCCCCTGAGGATTCAGCGCCGCGGTCCCGTGTGGCTCAGGACCGCGTCCATGATCGCGGCGGCTTTCGCGGCGGTCTGCTGCTGCAGATGGCTGTAGAGATCGGCCGTGAGCCGCAGCGCTGAATGCCCGAGCAGCTTCGACACTTCGGCGAGCTGCACGCCCGCGGCGAGTAACAGACTGGCGGCGGAGTGGCGCAGATCGTGAAACCGCACCGGGGGGAGCGCAGCCCTGGCGAGGAGATCCGCCAGCGTCCGCCGGATGTTCCGCGGCTGGAGCGGACCGCCCACCGTGCGGCCCTGTCCGCGACGGGCATACGTCGTGAACACGAGGCCGGTGTCGATCCACTCGGCGCCCGCTTTCAGCCGGTCCTCGAGCTGCGCCTGCCGGTGCGCGCGGAGCGCCGTCACGCAGACCGCAGGCAGCACGAGCGTCCGCCGGCTCTGCTCGGTTTTCAGCGGTTGCAGCACGAGCCGCGTGTCCACGACTTGGAGTTGCTGGCGAATCCGCACCTCGCCCGTGTCGAGAACGACATCGTCCCAGCGCAGGCCGGTGGCTTCGCCGATCCGGAGCCCGCAGGCCAACGCCACGGAGAACAACGCGCCGAGCCGATGCGTGCGCGCGGCCTGCAACAAGGCGGTGGCCTGGTCGAGCGTGAGCGGCACGATCGGGCGCCTGGGGGCTTTGGGCACGCGGACGAGCTCCGCCGCGTTGATCGCCACGAGCTGCAGCCGCGTCGCGTCCGCCAGGGCGGCCCGTAACGTCGCGTGGGCAATCTCGATCCGCCGGCGCGCGCCGTGCTGCTCTTTGTGCTCGAGCAGCCAGCGTTGAATAGCTTGCGGCGTCAGATGCGCCACGCGGAGCGGGCCGAACGCGGGGACGAGATACAGGTCGATCGCAAACCGGTAGCCCCGGCGCGTGCTCGGGCGCCAGGTGTCCCGATGCGTCGCGAACCAGTCCTCGAGGAAGCGGGCCACGGTGGGCGTGCTCGTCGTGAAGAGGTGGCCGGCGGCCGCGCGTCCGCCGAGGGTGCGCAGCTGCTGGATGGCGTCAGCCTGCGTCGCGCCAAAGGCTGACTTCCGGCGGCGTTTGCCATCGAGCCCGCGGCCGAGATCGATCCGGACCTCCCACCGACCATCGGCGCGTGCTCGAAGTGAGCCTTCACCTTTGCCGCGTCGGTTTGCCATGACCGATACTCCTTTTCGGCTGGTGTTTCCGTTTGTGGCGTTGCCGGCGAACGCGCGCTCTGTTCATACAGGTGCTTTTCGTGTGATCGTCTCGAGGAGGACAGTAATGCTGCCGCTCATCCGTCTGAACGAAGGTCGAGCCGCATTCAGCACACTGCGCGAGGCGGCCACTCGTCGCGGCATCCGTCACCAGCGCGTAGATGCTCTCGAGCAGCGAGTTCCCGCCCCAGAGCGATCGCAAGCCGGTGTCGTGGCTGTAGTCGACGCGCCGTCTCACCCCGCGCAGGTTGATCCAGAGATAGTCACAGAGCATCTTGCCGACGAAGTCCTGCGGCGACACCTCGCTCTTGATGCTCTCGACCACCATTGGTGCGCTCTGGATTCCACCGCGCAACCCAACGGGCTTCGGTAGTTCAGTCGCCAGGCGTTCACACTCGCGGTGCCGACTCCGCGCGTTTTCTAGACGCAACACGCGCCCAGCATCGAGGCACCAAGCGACCGTTCGAGCGTGCGCCATGACCCAGTCCAGAGGTTCAGCATTCACGGCGGCACTTTGGTGTCGTGCGATCAACTGGCGCCAGGCATCCAGCGTGACTGACAACCACGATTCGGTCGGCCGTCGTTCGTGAGCCGGCGAGACCTGCCCGCTAATCACCGCGTGGGAGGCCACAGGCGCCAACACCGTGTCGTCAACGAGTTCGCGCCAACCGAGCCGTCCGTAGTGCTGCACGAACGGGAGGAGTTTCTTGTCGCCCGCCGCGTGAGCAAATTGGTGCGGGAGTTCAGGGTGCTCGAGCGGCGCGTAGATCCGGTGCTCCTCGAACGAAAACATCAGCCACTCGCGGTGTTGTTCCGCGTGTGACACGCCCCACCGGTCCCAAACACCACGGGCCCGGGAACGTTCAAGCTCGCCGTGTTCCCACTTCACGTCGACGATAGATTTCGGTGCCACTAATGTGCCATTGATAGTAGCACAGGTCCTGGTCCAAAATTCTGCCTCATGAACCTATCCGGACAAGCTGGACGGGACTGGAGGGGGGAGAGGGCCATGAATGACCACCGCTTACTGCTGCGGCCGCACGAGGCTGGGGACGCGCTCGGGGTCAGTCGGAGCAAGGTCTACGAATTAATCGCGAGTGGCGAGCTTCCGTCGATTCGACTCGGGGGGAGCGTGCGCGTGCCCCTTGAGGCGCTGCACGCTTGGATCGGCCAACAACTCACGGCACAGGCGGCCGCCCGATGATCGACGGGCTCGAGCCTCGCGACTCCCGCGACCTCGCGATCGCGCAGCTGGCCGACGACGAGGCCGCCATACTCGACGCGCTCTCGCACAGCATCGCCGCCGCGCGCGCCTACCGGGAGCTGGCGTGCGCGGCTATCGTCGCGCTGCACGAGAGCACCAGGGACCTCAACGCGTCCCGCGTGACCCATCAGCAACTCCTCAGCGAGTACCGGGCGCTGCGCGTGTCGATGATCCGCCCGACGTCCGAGGCGGCGTGATGCGCGAGTCCGACATGGTGCCAGCCTCGCAGATCTTCGGCGCGAGGACGCCGATCACGGCGCCGGCGCGGCCGAGCCCGACACACACGCTCGCGGAAATCCTGCACGATGTCCGCGCGTACGTGCGGCGCTATGTGGTGCTCACGGATGCGCAGGCGCTCGCCGTGACGCTCTGGACGGCACACACGCACGCAATCGGCGGCGCCGATTGCACGCCCTACTTACACCTCACGTCCGCGACCAAACGCTCGGGCAAAACTCGCCTGCTCGAGGCGCTCGAACCGCTCGTGCCGAAGCCGTGGCTCACCGGGCGGACGTCGGTCGGGGCGCTCGTGCGCCGGATTGATCGGGACGAGCCGACGTTGTTGTTGGATGAGTCGGACGCGGCGCTCGGCCGCGATGCCGATCGCGAGTATCGCGAGACCCTCCGCGGCCTCTTGAACAGCGGCTATCGACGCTCGGGCCGTGTCACCGTCTGCGTCGGCCAGGGCTCCAAAATCGAGGCGCGCGACTTCCGGACGTTCGCGGCGAAGGCCATCGCGGGCATCGGCGAACTGCCGGGGACTGTCGCAGATCGATCGATCCGGATCGGGCTCCAGCGCCGCCGCGCCGATGAACGTGTCGCCCGCTGGCGGGAGCGGGACGGCCACGCCGAGGCCGCGCCGATCCGCGCGGCGCTCGCCACCTGGGCGGGCGAGCGGACGATCGCGAGACTCCGAGCGGCGCGGCCTGAATTGCCGGCGGCCCTGAACGATCGCCTGGCCGATGTCTGGGAACCCCTCCTGGCGATCGCCGACCTGGCCGGCGACGTCTGGCCGACGGCGGCCCGGCAGGCGGCCGTCAGCCTGGCTGGTGTCGTCGAGGACACTGACCTTCTCGTCGAGCTCCTGCACGATATCGCGGCGATCCTCGACGGCTCCTGCGATGGCGCCATCGCCGGCAGTGTCCTGCTCGAGCGCCTGACCGCCACGGAGGATCGGCCCTGGCGGGAGTGGCGGCACGGGCGGCCCCTCTCGGCGCGCGGCCTGGCGCGGCTGCTGGCGCCGCTGGGCATTTATCCCGACCGGCACGAGACGGCCATCGGCCGTGTCCGAGGGTATCGGCGCGATGCATTCACTGACGCGATGCTGCGTTACCTGCCCTCACAAGTGTCCAACCGTCCTTCGGCCAATAGAGACGGGCACGATCTCGCGGATTCGATGTGTCCAGGACCGGAGGGCTTGGACACGTCCGATCGGGCAGATCGGCCAATAGAGACGGGCCCGCGGACGCTTGGACAGATAGATCGGGTGGATGGGCGCGCGGACGCCCGCCTGCCGCTCGACGGCGGCGAGGGAGAGATCGATGTCGACCTGCTCTGACGCGCCGACCCTGGTCACGTTCAGCGGCGGGTTCGTGGCCGACTGGCAGGTCGTGCGCCGATTGCTCGACCTCGAGGCCCGCGGCGGCCGGTTCGTGTTGCTCGCCGATGGCCGCATTCGGGTCGAGCCGGCCGGCCTGCTCGATGCCGAGTCGCGCGTGTTTCTC
>CAZCEL010000233.1:0-7621 GCA_964497175.1 uncultured Bifidobacteriaceae bacterium | reverse complement strand
ACGTTGGCATCGCGCGCTCAGTCGCTCCCTCCCGGGTGCGCCGCGGCCGGGGGGGCCGCCGCCGGCAGATGGCCGGTCTCCTCGGCCTGCCTGAAGTCCAGCGGCACGTTGACGTGTCGCCTCCAGCTCACGTTCCACTTGGCCTCGAACGCGCGGCGGTTCCTGTCGAACAGCGCGTCGTACTCGCCCTGCTCGATCAGGCGCTTGAACGCGGCCTGCCCCACGTGGTGCACGAACGCGTCAGCCGCGCACACCAGCCGATAACCGCTCGCCCGCATCCGCTGCGCGTAGTCGTCGTCTTCGAACATGCCGACGCCGAACTGCTCGTCGAGCGGACCCACCCGCTCGTACGCGTCGCGCCGCATCGCGACCGCGAACATCGCGAGCATGCTGATGTCCGCACGCTGGCCGCCGTACCGGCGCGCGCGTTCGGCGGCATACTGCTCCATCTCCCCCCAGGTCCGGTACGGCGCGTCGACCTTGGCCTCGTTCCCGACAAAGTTCGTGACAGGACCCACCAGGCCTACCGCCGGATCGCGCAGGTGACGGAGCAGGCGCCCCAGCCAACCTGGCGGCACGACGGTGTCGTTGTTGAGCAGCACCAGGTGGCGCCCCCTGGCCGCAGCGAGGCCCCTGTTGGTCGCGCGCGGAAAGCCCTCGTTGACCGGGTTGAGAATCGTGCGGATCTCCGGGTAAAGCGACGTCATGTGGCGCAGGTACACTCGCGTGCCGTCCGTGGACGCGTTGTCGACGACGACGATTTCGACGTTGGGGTGGTTCGTATTTCGGAGCAGGCTCTCCAGGCACAGCTCGGTCAGCAGCACGTTGTCATAGCTCACGATGACGATGCTCACGGGGTCGCACGCCGCGGTCAGCGCTGACTGGATGCGCCGGTAGCGGTGCGTCCATGTCTGGCTGGCCGCGAGCTCGCGCCGCCGGGCGGCCCGCTCGCGATCGTCCTCCGCGACCGCCCGATCGAGCTGGGCGAGAAACTCCTCCCGTGAGCCGGCCAGGTAGACGTGCTCCTTCCACGGCTCCAGTTCGGCGAGCGCGACCGACACGACGGGCTTCCCGGCACTCAGGTATTCGTAGAGCTTCACCGGGTCGGTGGCCTGGGTCGTGGCGTTCAGCTTGAACGGAATGAGGCAGACGTCGAAGTGATACAGGTACTGCGGCATCGACGCGTAGGGCTGCTGGCCGAGCAAGGTCACATTGGGCAGATCCGTCAGGGGCCGGACGTCGACGCCGAAGATACCCCCAAGGAGCACAAAGGTATACATGGGCCGCTGGCGCGCGAGATGCGCCACCAGATCGACGTCGAACCATTCGGCGATGGCGCCGAAGTACCCGATGATCGGATGCGGCCTGTCGGCGAGCAACGCGTTGGGACCGCACCGCGAGGCGTAGAACTCGAAGTCGACGCCGTTGCGCGCCAGGACCGTCGGCCGTCCGTACGGCATCCATTTCTGCCGCAGGCGCTCGGCCGACACGACGAGCAGGTCGGCGCGGCGGACGAGGTTCCGCTCCGCGTCGGCGAGCGACGGCCCGATGCCCTGAAAGTTTTCCCACTCATCCATGCAGTCGTAGACGAGCGGCCAGCCCCACCGGTCGCTGGCCGCGGCGGCCACCGCCGTCCAGGACGCAATCATCACGTAAGCGACGGAGGAAGACAGGTCGTATCGGCGCCGCAGGTCCTCCAGCGACGCGAGCAGCTCCTGCCGGGTGCTTCCATCGAACACCTCGCCGTACACATTGGGCGTTCGCGAGGCGGCGAGCTCGACCTCATAGATGTTGTCCGTGACGGCGCGGACACCGGCCTCCGAACCGGCCGGCCTGAACCTGGCGCCGCTGATGTAGAAGACGCGATGTCCGTGCGCCGCGAACTGCGACATGATCTGCTGCGGGCGCTGGTACCTGAAGTCCCAATCGATGATGGAGAAACAGACCAGGTCAACGCGTCGCCGTGAGGGGTCCTCGATTTTTCGCCCGAGTATCCTGGCGGCGCCGGCCTGATCGAGCCGCGGCAGGAGCTTCAGCGCGCCGTAGGAGTCGGGCGGATCGTGGCCGGACACCTGCCCGGAGCGTGCGAGACGCTCCTCCTCCGGCGGGGCGGGCGCGCCTGCGTTCCGCCCCGAGCCGCGCCGCTCGATATTGGCCGGCCCGCGAGCCGTCGGACTCGACACGCGGCGCAGCGCCCCTTCAAGCCGTCGCCGCAGGCGGCGATAGCGCATGAGCCACTTCCAGCTCCGGGAGCTCGTGATCTCGTGGAGCTGGTCGGCCAGCGACTCGTTCAGGGCGACCTGCCGGTCTCGCGCGCGCCTGGCCTCAGCCAGCTCGCCTTGTAGCCAGGCGACGGCTTCCTCGCGTTGTCTCTCGACCTCGGCGGCGCGGGCGGCGATCTCGCGCGCCTTGCGCCGCTCGTCGTCCAGCTCGGCCCTGAGCCGGGTTTCGAGATCGCCGCCACGACGCTCTGCGGGTTCGGGCGCGTCGATCCGGCGCCGCCGGTCCTCGGGGCCGTCGCCGGTCATGACAGGACCCGCTCGAAGATCCGCGCCTCGTCGAACCGCCGTTCCCAGGCGTGATCCCGCCGGAAACGCTCGATGGAAGCCGTGTCGGCCGGCGCCTCGAGCGCGGCGGCCGCCACACGGGACAGGGGCCGGTCGTCGTCCACCAGGAATGCGCCATCCGCCGGCCCGCGCCGGCCCATGTCGCCGAAACGGGTGCTCAGGACCGGCAGGCCCATGGCCCGATACCCGTAATACTTGATGGGGTCGACTCCGTCGGTCAGCCGTGTCCGCTTGAAAGGAATCAGGCCGACCGAGAACGTCTGGAAATGATCGATGGCCCGTTCGGCCCCGCACACGGGGAACAGCCTGACGTTTGGCGGCAGGCGCCGTGGAGGCCTCGCGAAGCAGGGCCCGACGATGTGAACGGCCGCGTCGGGAAAGGATGCCGCAAGATCGACCACGACCCCCCAGTCGAACCACGCGCCGATGCAGCCCACGTAGCCGAATACGCGACGGCCGTCCTTCTCGAGCGTCGGCGGCGGGAGATCGGACATCTCGAACGCGTTGCGGACCATGATCCGGCACGGGCCGCGCCACTCGAACTTGTCCCAGAGCCTGGAGGAGGATGTGAGGACGAGGCCAACCGTTTCGGCGACCGCCCGCTCGGTGATGCTCACCGACCGCTTCGAGATGCCCCGGTAGAACTCGGGGAAATCGTCCATGGCGTCGTAGACGCTTGCGGCCGGACCGAGCGCCCGCAGGGCTGCCAGCGCCAGGCCGCTCGGTCTGCCCACGCCGATGGCCACGCGGTCGCCACCGATGATCGCCTGCAGTCGACCGGACAGCACCTTCCAGAGCACCTCGCGGTTCAGCCACCGGCCCACCGGCAGCGGATCGATCGGCAGCGCACGAAGACTGATGACGGTGAGGCCCTCAGGACGACGCTCCGGCGGCAGTCGAGGGCTTGGCTCTCGGGTCAGTCGCTCCAGATCCCGAATCGCAGGCAGGCGCGAGGGATACGGATCGATCCAGACGACCGTGCCCTCGCCGCGCGCGTAACGCAGGAAGTGTCGGACGAAATAATGCGGCCGCTGCGGATAGTCGTCCCAGACCACCGGCGCGAAGTACACGAGCGTCATGCTATCGACGCCGAATTATACCGTCGCGTGGAGGCGGGCCCCCGGACGCGGCCGATTCGTTATGATGTTCGACCACACGATGACCTCGACAGCGTCGCTGAACGTCATGGTGGTCGTCGGCACGAGGCCCGAGGCGATCAAGATGGCCCCGGTCGTCCGCGAGTTGGCTCGCCACGCTCCCCGCTCGTCGATATTCATCTGTGCGACAGGACAGCACCGGGAGCTCCTCGACCAGACCCTCGGCCCGCTCGGGCTCGAGCCCGACTGCACGCTGAACGCCATGGTGCACGACCAGGACCTGTCAAGCCTGACCGCGAGGCTCTTGGAGCTTCTCGATCCGGTGATCGTGGCGCAGCAGCCCGACTGGCTGCTCGTCCAGGGCGATACGACGTCGGCGATGGTCGGAGCGATGGCGGGGTTCTATCGCCGTGTCCGAGTGGCACACGTCGAGGCGGGCCTCCGAACGGCGGACCTCGGCCAGCCGTTCCCTGAAGAGTTGAACCGCCGGATTGCCGACGTGTGCGCCGATCTGTGCTTTGCGCCGACCGAGCTGGCGCGCGCGAACCTGCTCCGCGAGGGTGTGGCCCCCTCGCGCGTGCACGTGACGGGCAACACGATCGTCGACGCGGTGCTCGACATCGCGGCGCGCCCGTACGACGCCACGACCGGGCCGCTCGCCTCGGTGCCGCGCGGACCGCGGTGGGCGCTGGTCACCACGCACCGGCGCGAGAGCTTCGGGGCGCCGCTCGAGCGCATCTGTCAGGCGGTGCAGTGCATCGCCCAGGCCTACCGGGCCTCTCTGCATCTCATCGTTCCGGTCCATCCCAATCCCAGCGTGGCCGGGACCGTCTCACGGATGCTGACGCTGCCGAACTGCTCGGTCGTGCCGCCGCTCGACTACCGGGACCTGATCCACGTGCTGAGCAGAGCGTCCATCGTGCTGACCGACTCGGGCGGCATCCAGGAGGAGGCGCCGACGTTCGGCGCGCCCGTGCTCGTGCTGCGCGACAAGACCGAGCGTCCCGAAGGCATCGAAGCCGGCGTGGCTCGACTGGTCGGGACCGACCCTGACGCCATCGTCACCGAGGCGTCGCGAATCCTGGACGCCGCGCATGCGCGGCGCACGTCGTTCGTCAATCCCTACGGTGACGGCCACGCCGCACGCCGCATCGTCGCGATCCTGCGACATGCATCGGGACTGGCACCCGCAGCTGACGCGGACCAGGACCTGGAGTGGCTGAGATAGGTCTCTGGGTTAGAAGGGCGACCAGCGGCGCCGCCTCGAGGCCTTCAGGAATGAGACGCCGGCGGCGGCTCGGTGCCGGCGCCAGAGGGTGTCTCTGCCACCCAGAGCGCGGAGAGATCGAGATCGAGCACCTCGAAAGGCTCCGCGCGAACAACTGCAGCCCCCGCATGCGTTGACAACAGCATCCACCGTCCGCCGGCCAGCACCAGCACCTCGAGCGTTTCGCTCGCCGGATTGATCAACCACGTGTGGGACACGCCTTCGCGGGCGTAGATGGCGAGCTTGCTGGTGCGGTCGATCCGCTCGGTGGACGGCGACACGACCTCGCACACCCAATCGGGCGCGATGGTCAGGAACGCGTCATCGGGAATGCTCGGAAGCCGTGTCCTCCGCCAGCCCGCAAGATCCGGCACGACGACATCGTCGTGCAGGTGCAGCTCCGGCTCGTCGAGAAAGAGCCAGCCGCCTGGCCCGCCTCGGCCTCGATCGAATGGGTTGCCGATCTCGAAACCGAGCACGGTTGCCACGCGTGCGTGGCGCAGCGCGGGCCGCGGCGTGGTGTGCAGCTCGCCGCCGAGGATCTCGGCAACCAGGTGGTCGGGCACCCGGCGGAGGTCTTCATAGGACGCGGGCTTGTTCGTCAGTCCCCCAACGGTCATGGCGCCAGCATAGCATCGTCACGCGCCGGCCGGCATGTCGGTCCTTCAATCGCCTGCGTGGCCCGTCACAACCGCCCTCGAAGGCTAGCGAGCTCGGCAAGGCGCCCGGTCCCCACGATTGCCTCGCGCGGCGTCCGCCGCGCGCTGCGTTGCCCAGGCGCATCTACTGGTCGGGCCAGTTCAGGAACAGACGGACGCTCACCTTCGAGATGGGCAACTCGGGATCTGGCGACAGACTGGAAGGCTCTCGTGCTCAATAACTGACCACGATATTATCCAGCCCCATCGGATTCGAGAGAGCAGGATTCGTGAGCCGAATGAGAAGCGTGTCGATGATGTGCGCCTCGTTTGGATTCTGTACCGTCACGAAATTTCCGAACGTGCCCGGCAGCGTGTTCGACAACGTATAGACGAGGCTGGAGTTCAAAAACCCGCTGATAGTATAGGGAATCTGTGTGACGCTCGAGTACAGATCCACGGAGTGGAACCTGAACGCAGGCGCGGCCGTGATCTGAACCTCGCCGGTGGTCGCAGGATCCATCGTCAAGTGGCGGAATATGATGGAAGGTGCAGGTCTACCGTAGCCGAGGACTTCCCAGCTGCCCAACGTCGGTAGGACTGTGAAGCCGGACTCGTCATAGCTGACGAACGGCGAACCACTCGTGAGACGGCTGAAGTCGATCGAAGTGGTCAACGGGGCGCCCGGTTCGAAGCACTCCGTTCCTGGAGTGCCCGACGTCGTCCGTCGGAAGACGACACTGTCCAAGCGCAGCCACTCATGCGTGGGTGAGGTCCCGACGGTGGCCGGATACACCGACATGGTGGCGTTGCTCCACGTTTTGGTTGCGTAGGAGCGCATCGCGAAGCCTGAGAGCGGCAGCCCCGGCCGCACCCAGAACGTGCAGGCCGCCAAGTCCGAGAAGTCGCCCTCGTGCAACAGGATCGTGACGCGCTGGCGCACCTCACTGCTGTTCCCCAACCCGAATGCAGCCATCATGCGCTGGTCGTTGGACATTGCCTGCCCGGTGCTCTGCAGCACGACGCCCGCCGGGGATCCGGCCAGCTTGAAGAACTCGAACACGCCAGCAAACAGCCGGAAGCTGATCTGGCCGAACGTCGCCCATGGGGCAATGCCCCCCCCGTCGAAGCCACCGTTGGTCAGCAGATTCGAGCCCGTGGTCCCACCTGCGCCGGCCGTGGGATCGATGCAATCGGTCCGGACGTCCGATTGCGTGCCGGGCTTGTACCGCAGCGACACCTTGTCGAGACGATAGAAGCCTCCGCCCTCGTTTCCTGTGTTCGCCGCGTAGAAAGAGATGGTCGCATTCGCCCAGGCCTTGGTCGTGTGCGTCCTCATGCGGTAGGTCCTGAGCACCGCCCCTGGATCGAGCCAGAAGGTGCACACGAAGAGGTCGGTGAAATCCGCGTCGTGGATCAGCACGCTAATCCGCTTGCGCGCGGTCATTGAGTTGCCGATATCGAACACCGCCTCAAGGGGCGCCCCAGCGGCGACGGTGATGCCGGTCTGTTGGAACACAACACCCTGGGTGTTGCCGGCCGGGCGGGCGAACTGAAAGACACCGTTGGTGACATTCCACAGCATGCTGCCCTCGGGGATGGCAAACGTTAGCCAACTGGTGGGCGGCGTGGACGGCGGGCTGCCGCCATCGGCGAAGTCGCCATTCTGGAGGAACTCGCCGGTGGAGCTGCCGGTGCACACGTAGATGCTGACATTGTCAACGGACCATCCCAAGTCCCCGACACTGGTGTCGCTGCCCACGCGAAAGCGGAATCTCACGCTGTACCCGGCCAGTGACTCCAGGTTTACCCGTGAACCGGTGTAGCCGAAGCTGGTCCTCACGAAAGCTTCGCGGCCGCCCAGCGGATTGGCATGCATGGTCGAGAGGGGCCCGCCGTACGTTTGTCCTCCATCTATCAGGCCACCCGCGTCGAACCAGGTCGAACCGCCATCGATGCTGAACTCGATCACACCGCCGTCATTGTTGACTCCAAGAATCGCGTCCTGTCTCTTATACACATCTCCGAGCCCACGAGACTAGGCATGATCTC
>CAZCEL010000232.1:0-7633 GCA_964497175.1 uncultured Bifidobacteriaceae bacterium | reverse complement strand
ATCTACACGCGTAAGATCGTCGGCAGCGTCAGATGTGTATAAGAGACAGCATGACCGATCCGTTTGTCGGTCAGCTGACGTTCATCCGTGTCTACTCCGGCGTGATGACATCGGGCTCCACGGTCTTCAACGCGACCAAGCAGAAGAGCGAGCGGATCGGCCGCCTGCTCAAGATGCACGCGAACAAGCGCGAAGAGATCAAGGAAGTGTACGCGGGCGACATCGCGGCCGCGGTGGGTCTCCGGAGCGTATCGACCGGCGACACGATCTGCAACGAGAAGCGCCCCATCGTGCTCGAGTCGATGGACTTCCCCGAGCCGGTCATCTCGCTGGCTATCGAGCCCAGGACCAAAGCCGACCAGGAAAAGCTGGGCCAGGGCCTCCAGAAGCTCATGGCCGAGGATCCGACCTTCCGCGTCACGACCGACCAGCAGACCGGGCAGACGGTGATCGCCGGCATGGGCGAACTGCACCTTGAGATCCTCGTCGACCGGCTGAAGCGCGAGTTCGGCGTCGAGGCGAGCGTCGGTCGGCCGCAGGTCGCCTACAAGGAGACGCTGACGCGCGCGGCCGACGGCGAGGGACGCTACGTGCGGCAGACGGGCGGCCGCGGTCAGTACGGGCACGCCAGGATCCACCTGTTTCCGGGCGATCCGGGAACGGGGTACATCTTCGAGAACGAGATCGTCGGCGGGTCGATCCCCCGGGAGTTCATCAAGCCGATCGACGAAGGCATCAGGGATGCGCTCACGCGCGGCGTACTCGCCGGCTATCCGGTCGACGATGTGCGCGTCGTGCTGTACGACGGGTCGTTCCACGTGGTCGATTCCTCGGAACTGGCGTTCAAGATCGCAGGCTCGCTGGCGTTTCAGGACGCGGCCAAGCGGGCCAAGCCGGTGCTGCTGGAGCCGGTCATGCGCGTCGAGGTCGTCGTGCCGAAGGAGCACATGGGCGACGTGATGGGCAACCTGTCGAGTCGCCGGGGTCAGATCCAGTCCCAGGAGGATCGCGGCGGCACCCAGATCATTGCCGCGCGCGTGCCGCTCTCGGAGATGTTCGGGTACGCGACCGATCTCAGGTCGCGCACGCAGGGACGGGCCACCCATTCGATGCACTTCGACCGCTACGAGCCGGCGCCGCAGCAGGTGAGCGAAGAAGTCGTGGCGAGGATGCAGGGGAAATAAGGACGACGAGATGGCGACACCGTTCAACGACAAGATTCGCATCCGCCTGAAGGCCTACGACTACAGGGTCCTCGACCAGTCGACGAGCGAGATCGTGGACACGGCCAGGCGCACGGGCGCGCGGCTGGCCGGCCCCATCCCGCTGCCGACGTCCAAGAACAAGTGGACCGTGCTCCGCTCGCCTCATGTCGACAAGAAGTCCCGCGAGCAGTTCGAGATTCGGACTCACAAGCGCCTGATCGACATCTTCGAGCCGACGCCGCAGACCGTGGATGCGCTGATGAAGCTCGATCTGCCGGCCGGCGTGGATGTCGAGATCAAGGCGTTCGGAAAGGAACACAAGTAGGCGTCATGGTCACTGGAATCATCGGCCGGAAAGTCGGGATGACGCAGATCTTCGACCCGGACGGGACCGTGCATCCGGCGACCGTCGTCAAGGCCGGGCCGTGCGTGGTCGTGCAGGCCAAGACCGCCCAGTCCGACGGCTACGAGGCCGTCCAGCTCGCGCTCGTCGACCGCAGCCCGGCCAAGGTCGGGAAGCCCGTCCGAGGGCTCTACAAGAAAGCCGGCGTGCCGCCGACGCGCGTGCGGCGCGAAGTGGGCATCGTCGGCGGCACCGAAGCGCCGAAAGTCGGCGAGCAGGTGCTGGCCTCGATCTTCGCCAACGGCGATCGGGTCGATGTGGTCGGGACGAGCCGCGGCAAGGGATTCCAGGGCGTGGTGAAACGGCATCACTTCGGTGGCGGCGCGGCGACGCACGGGTCCATGTTCCACCGCGCACCCGGTTCGATTGGCGCCTCGTCGTTTCCCTCGCGTGTGGTGAAGGGGATGCGAGCGGCCGGACGCATGGGCGCCACCCGCGTGACGGTTCGCAACCTGAAGGTGCTGCGCGTCGATCCGGACAACCATCTGCTCGTGCTCGAAGGCGGGATTCCTGGCGCTCCCTCGGCTTATCTCATCGTGCGTAAGGCCGTGGCGGCCAAGCGAATCAAGATTGCCCAGGTCGAGAAGCCCAAGAAGGGCAAGAAGTGAGTCGCGATGCAGCTTGACGTCGTCAACACCAGCAACGAGAAGGTCGGAACGGTCGAGCTCAGCGACGAGGTCTTCGGCGGCCGTGTGAACGAGACCCTCATCTGGGAGTCCGTCGTCCGCGCCAACGCCGCGGAGCGCCGCGGGACCCATGCGACAAAGAACCGCGCGCTCGTCAGCGGCAGCGGCAAGAAGCCCTGGCGTCAGAAGGGCACGGGCCGCGCCCGCGTGGGCGAAATCCGGAACCCGCTCTGGCGCAAGGGCGGCACGGTGTTCGGACCGCAGCCGCGCAGCTACGAGTTCGCAATCCCGAAGAAAGCCGAGCGCGGGGCGCTGCGCGCCGCGCTGGCGCAGAAGGTGAAGGACGGGCGGCTCATCGTGGTCGAGTCGCTTGCCGTCGGCGAGGCCAAGACCAAGGCGGCCGCCGCGATGCTGAAGCAGGTGGGCGTCGACGGGAAGGCCCTGCTCATCGACCTCCGATCTGACGTGGCGCTCGAGCGGTCGGTGCGGAACATTCCGGGTGTGACGCTCGTGGCGAGCCGCCAGCTGCGCGCGCGCGAGGTGGCCGACGCCGGGCAGCTGGTGGTGACCCCGGGCGCGCTGGAGCACCTGCAGAAGACGCTGGAGACGTGAGGATCCTCATCGACCATGAAGCTCACAGACGTCATCCGCCGGCCGCTCATTACCGAGAAGACGTCCATCCTCAGGGAGGATGGGCGGACGATCGTGCTGCACGTGGCGAGGGATGCCAACAAGACCGAGATCAGGCGCGCCGTGGAGCAGCTGCTCCACGCCAAGGTGTCGGCGATCCGGACGGCGATCGCCCACGGGAAGGTCAAGCGGCAGGGCCGCTACATGGGCAGGCGGCCGGACTGGAAGAAAGCGTACGTCACGCTGCGCGAAGGCGAGAAGATGCCCGCGTATTTCGAGGGCACGTAGCATTGGGGATCGATCATGCCTGTTCGTAAGTTCAATCCGACCTCGGCGGGTCGGCGCTTCCAGACGGTGCAGACCTTCGAGGACATCACCTCGACGACGCCGCACAAGCCGCTGGTCGAGCCGCTGCACCGGTCGGGCGGGCGCAACAACCGCGGTGAGCTCACCATCTGGTGGCGGGGCGGCGGCCACAAGCGGATGTACCGCGTCATCGATTTCAAACGGGACAAGCGCGACATCCCGGCGACCGTGTCGACGATCGAATACGACCCGAACCGTTCGTCGCGGATCGCGCTGGTGACGTACGCCGACGGGGAGAAGCGTTACATCCTGCAGGCGGTCGGCCTCAAGGTCGGCAGCGTCATCGTGGCGGGCGCGAACGCCGACATTCTGCCGGGCAATGCGCTGCCGCTCAAGAATATCCCGCTCGGCACGCTCGTGCACAACGTCGAGCTCCAGCCGGGCCGGGGCGGGCAGATCGCCCGAAGCGCGGGATCGGCGGTGCAAGTAGTGGCCAAGGAGGAGGACTACGCGTCGGTGAAGATGCCGTCGGGCGAAATTCGCAAGATCTACAGCGAGTGCTTCGCGACCATCGGGCAGGTCGGCAATCTCGACCACGAAAACGTGTCGATTGGCAAGGCCGGGCGGAGCCGCTGGCTCGGCAAGCGGCCGCATGTCCGCGGGGTGGCCATGAACCCGGTCGATCATCCGCTGGGTGGAGGAGAAGGCAAGACTTCCGGGGGCCGGCATCCGGTGTCGCCGTGGGGCCTGCCGACCAAGGGATATAAGACCCGCAACCGGAAGGCGACGGACCGGTTCATCGTGCAGCGGCGCGGGAAGTGACGAGTCGGACTAAGGACCAACATGGGTAGATCTCTCAAGAAAGGTCCCTTCGTGGACACCCACCTGCTCGAGAAGATCGAGGTGATGAACCGCGGCAGCGACAAGCGCGTCATCAAGACTTGGTCGCGGCGCTCAACCGTCGTGCCGGAAATGGTCGGGCACACGCTGGCCGTTCACAACGGGAAGAAGTTCATCCCGGTGTACATCACCGAGAACATGGTCGGACACAAGCTCGGCGAGTTCGCGCCGACCAGAATCTTCAAGGGGCACACCACGCGGGTGGCGGAGCGGGCGGCGGCCGCCGCGGCACTGGCTGGCGCGCCGGGCGCACCGGGGGCGGCCGCTCCGGCGGCCGGTGCGAGCGCCGGCGCGGCCAAGCCGGCCGGAGGGGGCGCGTCATGATTCACGCGGAGGCGACGGCCCGGTTCGTTCGCACATCGGCGCAGAAGGCGGGCCTGGTGCTCGATCTGATCCGCGGCAGGGACGTCAATCGAGCGCTGGCCACGCTGCGCTTCACGAAGAAGGCCGTGGCCGGGGATGTGACGAAGGTGTTGCGGTCGGCCATAGCCAACGCCCAGCAGAAGGACGGGTTCAGCGGCGACGTCGACCGCCTGTTCGTGTCGGCCTGCTACGCGAACCAGGGTCCGTCACAGAAGCGGGTGCGGCCGGCGCCGATGGGCCGCGCGTTCCGCGTGTTGAAGCGCACGGCGCATCTGACCGTGAAGGTGTCCGAGCGTCCGGCGCAGGTGGCGCCCGTGGCGGCCCCGGCCGGCACGGCAGGTGGGCGTCGGGCGCGCGAGGGCGTCAAGCCGGCGCAGCAGCGGAAGGAGTGACCGTGGGCCAGAAGGTTCACCCGTTCGGATTCCGGCTGGGGTTCAACAAGACGTGGCGGTCGCGCTGGTACTCGGACCGCGACTATGCCAAGCTCCTCCACGAAGATCTCCTCCTGCGCCGCAGCCTCAAGAAGCGGTTCGCGCACGCCGGCGTGTCGAAGATCGAGACCGAGCGCGCCGCGAACAACCTCAAGATCGACATCTTCACGTCGCGTCCCGGCATCATCATCGGCCGCAAGGGCACCGAGGTCGACAAGCTCAAGCAGGAGATCCAGAAGCGGACGAGTCGGGAGGTCTTCATCAACATCCAGGAGATCCAGAAACCGGAGCTGGACGCGCAGCTCATCTCCGAGTCGGTGGCGATGCAGCTCGAGAAGCGCGTGGCGTTCCGCCGCGCCATGCGCAAGGCCGTCGAGTCGGCCCTGCGCTTCGGCGCCCGCGGCATCAAGGTGCGGGTCTCCGGCCGCTTGAACGGCGCGGAGATTGCGCGGTCCGAGTGGTACCTGCACGGCCAGCTCCCCCTGCAGACGCTGCGGGCCGACATCGATTACGGCTTTGCCGAGGCCAACACCACATACGGGCAGATCGGCATCAAGGTGTGGCTCTACAAGGGTGAGCGTCTGGTACCGCTCCGGGGGCGTGAAGAGGAGTACCGCGAGCGGACCCCACGGCGGCCCGCGGGCAGAGGCTGAGACGCTGGCAGTCGCGTAGGGACACGACGCAGGACTCGTTATGTTGATGCCGAAGAAGGTCAAGTACCGGAAGCAGCAGCGCGGCAGGATGCGCGGTAAGGCCTGGCGTGGCGGGACGGTGTCGTTCGGCGATTACGGGCTGAAGGCCATGGAGCCGTGCTGGCTGACGGACCGGCAGATCGAGGCGGCACGCGTGGCAATGACCCGCTTCATCAAGCGCGGCGGCAAAATCTGGGTTCGCGTCTTTCCCGACAAGCCGATTACCAAGAAGCCGCAGGAAACCCGTATGGGCAAGGGCAAGGGCGCGCCCGAGCAGTGGGTGGCCGTCGTGCGGCCAGGCCGTGTGCTGTTCGAGATGGAGGGCGTGACGCAGGCCGAGGCGCGCCAGGCCTTGAACCTGGCGGCGGCGAAGCTGCCGATCCTGACGAGATTCTCGACGCGGTTCGCCCAGGAGAGCGTGCAATGAAGGCTGCCGAGCTGAGGAATCGCGGCGTGGACGAGCTCGCCGCCAACGAGCGCGAGCTCACCGACGAGCTGTTCGCGAAGCGGGTTCAGAAGTCGATGGGCGAGCTCGACCGGCCGGCCCAGATTCGGGCCTTGCGGCGCGATCTCGCCCGCGTGAAGACCGTGCTGAGACAGAAGCGGGGAAGCTGACCCTCGAGGGGTGGTGGCACACGCCATGGCGCAGAAGGCTGAGAAGACCGGCGTCGTCGTCAGTAACAAGATGCAGAAGAGCATCGTGGTGGCCGTCGAGTGGCAGGTGCGTCACGGCCTGTACGGCAAGACCGAGCGGCGCACGTCGAGGTTCATGGTGCACGACGAACGCGGCGAGGCCAGGCTCGGCGACACGGTCGCCATCGTCGAGACACGGCCGCTCAGCCGCCGCAAGCGCTGGGCGCTCAAGCGCGTCGTGAGGCAGGCCACGGAAGTGTAAGGGCGATTTGGCCACGGAGATGCAGTCATGATCCAGATGCGGTCGATCCTGGACGTCGCCGACAATTCCGGCGCGCGCAAGATCGCCATCATCAACCCCATCGGCGGCTCGACGGGCCGGTACGCGCGCCTGGGGGATATCGTCACCGCGTCGGTGAAGGAAGCCACGCCCGAGTCGAACGTCAAGAAGGGGCAGGTCGTGAAGGCCGTGATCGTGCGGACCGTCAAGGAGCAGCGCCGGCGCGACGGGAGCTACATCCGATTCGATCGAAACGCCGCCGTGCTCGTCAATGATCAGCGGGAGCCGATCGGCACGCGCGTGTTCGGCCCGGTCGCCCGCGAGCTCCGGGAGCGGAAGTTCATGAAGATCATTTCTCTGGCGCCCGAGGTTCTCTAGATGTCGAGCCTGGCCACGCCGATCCGCAAGAACGACAACGTGCTCGTCGTCGCGGGCAAGGACCGCGGCAAGCGCGGCCGCGTGCTGAAGGTCGTGCCCTCCACCAACCGGCTCATTGTCGAGGGCGTGAACCTGATCAAGCGCCACACGAAGCCCAATCCCGGACGAAACATCAAGGGGGGCATCGTGGAGCGGGAGGCTTCGGTGCACGCCAGCAACGTGCAGCTGGTGTGCCCGGAGTGCGGTGCGCAGACCCGTATCGGCCGCAGGATCCTCGGCGACGGCCGGAAGGTCCGGGTCTGCCGCAAGTGCGAAGGGGTCGTGGACAAATGAGCCGCCTGAAGGACAAGTACCAGAAGGACGTCGTGCCGGCCCTGCGCAAGGAGTTCGGGTACAAGAACGTCATGGCCGTTCCGCGCATCCGGAAGGTGGTCGTGAACATGGGTCTGGGCGAAGCGACCGCCAACGCGAAGCTGGTTGACACCGGGGCCGACGAGGTCGCGCGCATCACCGGCCAGAAACCGGTGCCCCGCCGGGCCAAGAAGTCGATCGCCGCCTTCAAAGTCCGCAAGGGCATGCCGATCGCGACGATGGTGACGCTTCGGGGAGAGCGGATGTGGGAGTTTCTCGACCGCCTCATGACGATCGCGCTGCCGCGCGTGCGCGATTTCAAGGGCGTCTCGGCCCGAGGATTCGACGGCCGCGGCAACTACACGCTGGGGCTCAAGGATCAGCTGATCTTCCCCGAGATCGACTACATGAAGGTCGACAAGGCGCGCGGCATGA
>CAZCEL010000231.1:0-7638 GCA_964497175.1 uncultured Bifidobacteriaceae bacterium | reverse complement strand
CTCTTTGCCGCATCCTCTGCCGACGATCGGGACACGCGCGGGTTCATCTCGATCACGACCATCCGCCCGTCAGAGGGATTGACCGCGAACTGGATGTTCGATCCGCCCGTCTCGACGCCGACTTTGCGGATGATCAACCGGGCCGCGTCGCGCATCCGCTGGTATTCCTTGTCGCTCAGCGTGAGGATTGGAGCCACCGTCATGCTGTCCCCGGTGTGCACCCCCATCGCGTCGACGTTCTCGATCGAGCAGATGACGACGAAGTTGTCGGCCACGTCGCGCATCACCTCGAGCTCGAACTCCTTCCAGCCGATCACCGATTCCTCGATCAGCACCTCGTGCACGGGGCTCAGGTCGAGGCCGCGCCCGGCCAGATCGCGGAACTCCTCGATGTTGTAGGCGATGCCGCCGCCCACGCCCCCGAGCGTGAACGACGGGCGGATGACCAGCGGGAATCCCAGCGACCTGGCGAGATCGATGGCCTCCTTCAGCGTGCGCGCCAGGCCGCTTCTGGGCACGTCGAGCCCGATCTGGCGCATGGCATCCTTGAAGAGCAGGCGGTCCTCGGCCACCTTGATCGCTTCGATGGACGCGCCAATCAGCCGGACGCCGAAGGCGTCGAGCGTGCCCGCACGGGCGAGGTCGACCGCCAGGTTGAGGGCCGTCTGCCCGCCGACGGTGGGCAGGATGGCGTCGGGTCGTTCGCGCTCGATGATCGCGCCGACGACTTCGGGAGTCAGCGGCTCGACGTAGGTGCGATCGGCCAGCTCGGGGTCGGTCATGATCGTGGCCGGATTGCTGTTCACCAGCACGACCTGCAGCCCCTCCGATCTGAGGGCCTTGCAGGCCTGCGACCCGGAGTAGTCGAACTCGCAGGCCTGACCGATGACGATCGGCCCCGATCCAATCACCAGCACGCGCTTCAAGTCGGCTCGTCGTGGCATCGTCTCTGAGCAGGCCGAGCTAGCCTTTCCATTCGTGAATCATCTGGATGAAGTCGCTGAACAGATAATCCGCGTCGTGCGGGCCCGGCGACGCCTCGGGATGGTACTGGACCGAGAAGACCGGGTGCTCGCGGTGTCGCAGTCCCTCGACGGTCCCGTCGTAAAGGTTCGTGTGCGTGACCTCGACCTCCTCGGGCAGCGACGAGGGGTCGACCGCGAAGCCGTGGTTCTGCGACGTGATCTCGATGCGGCCGCTCCGGAGCTGCTTCACCGGATGGTTTGCACCCCGGTGGCCGAACTTCAGCTTGAACGTTCTGCCGCCCATTGCGAGCCCGAGGATCTGATGGCCCAGGCAGATGCCGAAGACCGGGACGTTGGAGGCCACCAGCCGCGTGGCGTTCTCGATTGCGTAGGCAAGCGGCGCCGGATCGCCGGGCCCATTGCTGAGAAAAACGCCGTCGGGACCCGTGGCCAGCAGCTCCGCCGCGGGAGTCGAGGCCGGATACACGCGGATGTCGCAGCCATACGCGGACAGGCGGCGCATGATGTTCCATTTCATCCCGTAGTCGTACGCCGCGATCTTCAGCCGCCGTTTCGCCCGCCGCTCCGGCGCGACGGCGAACTCGCCCGCGGGCTCGTCCGTCCAGTCGAAGGCCTGCGGCGAGGTTACGTCCCGAACGAGGTCTGACCCCTCCATCGGAGCAATCGACCGCGCGCGCGCGACGAGCGCCTGCTCGTCCAGCTCGCTGCCGGTCCCTATCACGCCTCGCATGACGCCGGAGGAGCGCAGCACGCGTGTCAGCGCGCGCGTGTCGATGTCGGAAATCGCCACGACGCGGTTCGCGGCGAGATACTCCCGCAGTGTGCCTTCGGCCCGCCAGTTGCTGGCGAGGGGGGACTCGTCTCGGATGACGAAGCCCGCCACCTGCGGACGCCTCGACTCGACGTCGAAGGGCGAGACGCCGTAGTTGCCAATCTCGGCACACGTCATCGTGACGATCTGGCCCGCATACGAAGGGTCGGTCAGCACTTCCTGGTAGCCGGTCATGCTGGTGTTGAACACGACCTCGCCGCGCGCCTCGCCTTGGGCTCCGGCGGCCACCCCGCGGTAGACGGTTCCATCTTCCAGTGCCAGTACCGCGTCCATCTCTTCAGCTCACCTCGAAGGTTCCCATACAGTGTTCACGCTCTCTCACACGAAGCATGTGCTCGCATTGGATCGTGATCGGCGCGCCCGGCAGGACGCGTGGCGGCTCGCGGGGCGCTCACCGCTCGAGTGAGGCTGCCACTCGCTCCCGTTCCCCGGCCACGATCCGGACCGACGAGGTCCAGCGGCGGTAGCCGTCCCGCTCGATGCGCACGCGATGCGCACCCGCGTCCAGCGGATCGATCAGGAGCGGCGTCGTGCCAACGAGCCGGTCGTCGACGAACACGCTCGCCCCGGACGGACGTGAGTCCACCATCAGCGCTCCCCTCACCCGTCGTGGGTCAGGGCTACCTCTGGCGGCGGCCGGCGCCGCGCCCGGCCGGGCCAATGCCAGCGTAAGCGTCGCGGCGGGCCGTGCCTCGGACACGACCACACGACGCTCTTCCGGCGCATACCCCTCCCGCACGAGTCGAACGGTGTAGGCGCCCGGGCCGACATCACGAAGAGTCAGCGGCGTGACGCCGCGGTCCCGCCCGTTCACAAGGACTCTGGCGCCAGGTGGTGTCGAGCGGACTTCCAGGCGGCCCATCGAACGAGCCGGCGGCGGCGTCTCTTCGACTGACGCTCGCTTCGCAACCTGGTCCGGACCGGCGGCCGACGGGACGCCAGACGGTGGTTTCGGCAACGACGTATCGGCAGGCGGAGGATCTGGCGGCTCAATCACACGATTCGCATCAGTAGCGACCGCCGGGACGTGGTCGCGGGTGATCGCGCTCGTCGCCGCGAACGGTCCCTGGCTCTCCGCGGCTGGGCGGCCGGACGATTCCGCTGCCGGGCCGTCCCTGCTCGCCACGGCAACGCCAAGCGCGAACCCGAGCGCTGCGCCGACGAGCAGCGCCAGGGCGAGTGGCCAGACCCCTCGCACCGGCCCCTCAGAGGCGAGTCCGCTCGTCGCTTGAAACACGGCGGTGCCCGCGACTGGCGCCGGCTCGGGTGGCATCTCGCCGATTCCAGACGCGGAGGGGTCCACGGCGAGAGCCACGACGGCAGGCTCCCCCCGGCTGTCGCCTGGGCTGGTCAGCCCGAGTCCGACCGCGATATCGGCCGAGTCGACGACGGTATGGGGACGATCCGCTGCCGCAATAGTCAACTCGCCATCCTCATGCCCTGGTGCGCGCGCAGGCGGCCGCAGGTCGAGGTCCGCGCCGGCAACATGCTCGGGCGGGGCCGGTGGTTTCAGCTCGTCGGGATCGTCGATCGGCAGCCGGGCAGGGCGGGCGCTGTCAGTCCTTCCCGTGGCGCGCCCCCGCCCGGACACCGGTCCACGCCGGGAGCCTTCAAGGGCACGTCCCAACGCATCGGCGAAGGCGGACGCCGTCTGGAAGCGGTCTCCAGGATGCTCAGCCAGTCCGCGCGCGAACACGTCGCGCAGCTCGGTCACGTTGCCGCGCGCTGTCGCGGTGATGGCTTCGGCAGCCCGGGAACCAGGCTGCGACACCTGCGGGCGGCCAAACAGCAGCTCGAACGACATCGCCGCGGTGCTGAACGTGTCCGCCCGGCGATCCCACACGCCGCGCGCGCCGCGCTCGGGCGCCGAATACGGCGGCCGGACCGGCACGTCGACGCCGATCGCCTCGAGGGCCTGGACGATGCCAAGACCCGTGAGCCGTGCCTCGTCGGGCGACACCAGCACATCGCGGGGGTGCAGCGCGCCGTGCACCACGCCCGCGAGGTGCGCGGCGTCGATGGCGGCCGCGAGCTGGGACGTGATGCGGGACACCTCGGCTGGATCGAGCCGGCCCGGCCCGCGGCTGAAGACATCGAGCGGGTCCGCGGCCACGAAATCGAGCGCCAGGTACGCGGAGGGGCCCGCCACACCCGCGGCGATCGGCGCAGCGACCGCCGCGTGATCCAGATCCAGCGCGATCAGCTTTCTGAACTCGGTGACGAGACGATCGACGCGTTCGGGGGGAAGGTCCAGGCGGAACACCTTGATGGCAACAAGACGGTCCTCGTCGGGGTGATAGGCGCGAAAGACTGGTCCCAGCGCGCCTGCCCCGATTTGATGCAGGATGCGAAAGGGTCCGAACGCGTCGGGCGGCGCGTGCGCAGTTGCGTCTGTCTGCAGCGCGAGTAACTCCTCGAGGAAGGCGCGCTCATCGTAACACCGAAACACTGCCCATTCAACACGCGAGGTGGCGGCTTGACGCGACCCCGACGCTTTGAGACAGTACGATGCAGTGCCCGTGGACCCTGCGCAGCCGGTCGCTGACGATGGTGTCGCCCCGTCGCCCTCGCGCGTCGCATTCGACCTGCGCCGCCTCCCCTGGATCCGCCCGCTGGCAGCCGACTACATGTTCGACTTCGATCGGGTCGCGCCGTTCTTCGCCGGACGGCCCACGGATCCCGCGGCCTGGACGGCAGCCATTCAACGCGCACGGCAGTCCGCGCGCCATCGCGGCGAGGTGGCTGACCTCGTTCGATCGCAGCAGGAACGCCGAGGTGCGCCGGCCGCGGCGCTCGATGCGGCGCAGCGTCTGGGCGACCCGGGAACCGTCGCCATCCTCACCGGACAACAGGCCGGTCTGTTTGGGGGCCCGCTGTTCACGCTGTTCAAGGCGCTGACCGCGATCAAGCTTGCCGAGCAGGTGTCCCACGACCATGGAGTGACCGCGGTCGCCGTCTTCTGGGCCGACGGCGAGGATCACGACTGGAACGAGGTGCGGAGCTGTACGGTCCTGGACGAAGCGCTTGTCCCGCGCGCTGTGTCCCTGCCCGCTCGTGCCGCGGCCGACCACACGCCGGTGGCGGCGGTCCGTCTCGACGCGTCAGTCGAACGAGCGCTCGACGAACTGGACGGCGCCTTGCCCTCGACCGAGTTCAAGGGTCCGCTGCTCGCGGACCTGCGCGAGATCTACGCACCGCACAGGTCCATGGCGGACGCCTTCTGCCGCTGGATGGAGCGCGTGCTTGGCGGCCGCGGCCTGATCGTCTACGACTCGTCGGACCCGCGGACCAAGCCGCTCGTCTCGAGTGTGTTTGCGCACGAACTGTCCCGACCGGGGCAGACCTCCGCGCTCGCGTCCCGAGCCGGGTCGGAGTTGGTGGCCCGCGGCTATCACGCCCAGGTCCAGACGCCTGACAGCGCGCTTGCGCTCTTCCACCTGGATGGCGAGCGACGGCCTATCCGGCAGGTAGACGGGGGGTTTGAGATTCGGGGAGAGCCCATCGCCGCCGCGGCGTTGGCTCGCGCAGCGGTGGAGCGCCCCGCCGTCTTCAGCCCGAACGTCCTGCTCCGCCCCATCGTCCAGGACACGTTGTTTCCCACTGTCTGCTACGTCGCTGGCCCCAATGAGCTCGGCTACCTGGGACAGCTGGCCGCCGTTTACGACCATTTCGGCGTCCCGATGCCGCTCATCTATCCACGGGCCTCGGCGACGATTGCCGACGCCGGGGGGCTGCGGTTTCTGAGCCGATACGCGCCGCCGCTCGAGGCGCTCCAGCGCCAGGACGAGTCGGGGCTCAACGACCTTCTGCGATCGCAGATCCCCGGGCATGTCGAGGAGGCCTTCGCAGGCGCGGCCCAAGCCATTGACACGCGGATGGCCGGGCTCATCGAGGCGATTCCCGCTCTCGATCCGACCCTGGCCGGGGCCGCGAAGACGACCCTCGGGCGCATGCGGCAGGAGATGGACACGCTCCATGGCAAGATGCTGCAGGCAGCCAAGCGGAGGGACGACACACTGCGCCGCCAGTACAATCGGACGCGCGCGATGATCTTCCCCGGCGGTCACGCGCAGGAGCGCACGATTGGATTTGTGTCGTTTCTAGGCCGGTACGGCCCGGCGCTCGTCGACAGGCTCCAGCAGGAGCTTCCCCTCGTCCTCGGCCAGCACTGGGTCATCGCGGTGTGAGGCGGCCACCCTCGGCACGCTCCGCGACGGTCGTCTCCAGCCGGCGCGGCGTCGCCATCTGGCGCCGCCGGTGGATGCGTGCGCTGGCAGCCGTTCTGGCCGTTCCAACGCTCATCGCCTGTTTTGCCGCTGGGTACTCCTACGTCACCTTCGCGCGGCTGATCGATGCGCGCCTCGACGGCGAGCGCGAGCGTGTGCTGCCGCGCATCTTCGCGCGACCGCTCGAGCTGAGACGCGGTCAGGCGCTCACTGAGCGCCAGTTGGTGGACCGGCTGAACGACCTCGGCTACGCCGAGCGGCCCCAGGTTGAGCGGCCCGGTGAGTTTGCCCTGGCAAACGGCGCGGTGTTCATCGTGCCTCGCTCGCAGGCCTTCGAAGGCAAGGTCGTCCGGGTCGGGTTCGACATGCCGGCGCCGGCCGGGCGCCGGACCCGCCCGGCTTCCCCCCAGCGATCGGACCGCATCGAGCAGATCGAGCTGGACTCCCAGCCGGCCGACACGCTGACGCTCGACACGCCGCTGGTGGCGTCGTTTGTCGCGGAGCGGGAAAAGCGCCGGCCGGTGGCGCTCGCCACGCTGCCCCAGCACGTCGTGCAGGCCGTGCTCGCCATCGAGGATCGCCGCTTCTACGATCATCCTGGCGTCGACCCGATTCGCATGGCCGGCGCGCTCGTCGCCAACGTCTTCGGGGACAAGCGTTATCTCGAGGGCGGCAGCACGATCACCCAGCAGCTCGCCCGGAACTTCTTCCTGACCGATGAGCTGGCCGAAGAGCACGCCGCGGGCCGGCGCTCGTATCGGCGGAAATTCCGCGAACAGCTCATGTCCATCGTGCTCGAGACGCGCGCGTCGAAGGACGAGATCCTCGAGCTGTACTTGAATGACGTCTACCTGGGCCAGCGCGGCTCCTTTGCCGTTCACGGCGTGGCACAGGCTGCTCGTCTGTTGTTCGGCAAGGATGTCACGAACCTCGGGCTGAGCGAGGCCGCGCTCATCGCCGGCACCATCCAGGCGCCGTCGACGCACTCACCGTTTGCCCATCCCGAGCGCGCCGAAGCCAGGCGCAACGTCGTGCTGCAGGCCATGGCCGACGCGGGGTTCATCACCGGGGAGGTGGCAGGTGCCTCAGCGAAGGAACCGCTCGGGGTAGTACAGCGCGCGCTCGAGGCCGAGGCCCCTTACTTCGTCGATTACGTCGGTCAGGCGCTCGGAACTGACTATCCGGGTCTGACAACGACGACCACTCGGGCCGTGGAGGTGTACACCACGCTGGATCTGCACCTGCAGCGCCTGGCGCAGGACGCCGTGCGGAACGGACTCAGACGGGTGGACGAGCTGCTGGCGCGCCGGCGGCGCAAGACGCTCGCCGAAGCGGCCCTGCTCGCGGTCGACCCGCGGACCGGCGACATCCTGGCGATGGTGGGCGGGCGCTCGTACAACCAGTCGCAATACAACCGCGCCGTCGTGGCGCGCCGGCAACCAGGGTCCGTGTTCAAGCCATTCGTGTATCTGGCGGCCTTCGAGTACGCGGCCGACGAGGCGCTCACCGATATCTCTCCGGCGACCGTCATCGACGATTCCCCGTCGACCTGGGAGTTCGACGATCAGGTCTGGACCCCCGAGAACTACGAGAG
>CAZCEL010000230.1:0-7644 GCA_964497175.1 uncultured Bifidobacteriaceae bacterium | reverse complement strand
GCGGACTGAGCCACTCGGTGCCGTCTACCACGTACATGAAGAGGTGATCGCCTGGAGGCAGCGCCAGCACGATCGTCCACTCTCCGCGGGACCCTTCCCGCGCGAGGGAATGCGAGGACGCCGACCAGCCGTTGAAGCTCCCGGCCAGCGCCACGCTGCGTGCCTCGGGTCGGCTGAGCACAAACCGGACGCCCGCCTGCGTGACCGTCGGCGCCCGCGAGGCCAGCGCGCCGGCGCACGACAGGCTCGCGATGGCCGCGAGCATCGCGATCGCGATGGACGGAGCCCTCATGAGGTGCGCAAACCATGCAAGGCCGTTGGCCCATCCTCGGTCCCCTCAAAGCGAGGCCCTCGTCGGGTCCAGCACCCGCACGTCGAGCACGGCATTACGCGATCCAAACCCATCGTCATTCTGCTCCGCCGCGAAAGGATCGGCAATCCACCGGTCGCCATCCACTACGAATTGGTACGCATAGCGTCCCGGCTGCAGGGGAAGCGTCACGGTCCACGCACCACCCTCACTCGGCTCGAGCGGAGTGCGGGCGGGATTCCAGCCGTTGAAATCGCCGGCGACGTGTACGCTTCGGGCGCCGGGCTGCAGGACGACAAGTCGGACGAGCACGGTCTGGGCAGAGTTGCCTGCCGTCGCTGTTTCTGCCGCCATCGATCCCGGCACAGCCGCCCTCTGCGCGGGTCGTCCGAAACGGCCGACGCCGGCTGCCCCCCAGATCACCGCTGCCACCAGACATGTGAGCGCAGCGGCACCGGCCAGGTTCCACTGAAGGGCGTGCGGCGCCCAGAGGAATTGAATCATGCGTTGCCGGAGCGACTGTGCCGGTGCCGACCGTTCGATCACTCGTGCCACGAAATCGTCGGGCACCGCCGGCCGTGGGAGCCGGCTGGCGTCGAGTGCCAGCTGTTCGAGCTCGATCAGGCGGCTGCGCAGGGCTTCGTCGCGGCCGGCTTGTACGGCGAATCGCACGCGCTCCTCGGCCGAGAGCTCCTGGTCCACAAACCGCTGTACCAGCAGTTCTGAGTCGGTCATGTCGGGTCTTTTCATCGAAGCGCACCGTTCAGGTGTGCCAGCGACTGGCACAACAAGGTGCGCGCCTTGTAGACGCGCATCTTGATGGTGTCACGGTGCTCGCCGAGAATCTCGCTCATCTCGCCGTAGTCCAGGCCTTCCACGTGCCTCAGCACGAACGACTCGCGATACAGGGGCGGCAGGGCCTGGATGGCCCTGTCGAGCTCCCACGCCAGCTCGGCCTGCTCGAGCTCACGAAGCGGCGTCTCCTCGTCTGCGACCTCCCAGGCCACGGCGCCGTGCTCGTCGGTGGGATCGAGCGACACCGTCTCGGGCCGGCGCGCCCGTAACACGTCCGTGCACCTGTTCACGGCGATCCGATAGAGCCAGGTCGTGAACTTCGATTCGAAGTGAAACCGCCCGAGCGACTTGAACGCGGCGACGAACGTGTCCTGTGCGACATCTTCGGCGTCGGCCGTCGGCCCGAGCATCCTGGTCGTCACGCTCAGGATGGACGCCGCGTGCCGGGCGACCAGCTTGCCAAATGCGTCGCTGTCGCCGCGCTGCGCCGCCCGGACGAGCGAAACATCGTCCTCCACACCAATCAGAACCGCCGGCTCGCGCCGATGGTGAACCCGTGATCGGGAGCGCCTTCGGACAGGCCCTTCTCGCCGGACACCTGGATCCGCCAGCCGCTCGGGCGCGCGAAGGTCACGGCCGCCAGGACGTCTCTCGCATTCGCGAAGCCGGGGACGATGGAGCGGTACTCCTCGAAGAACATGCTGAGCGTAACCGCGCCGCGTGCCAGGCTCTGGCCGATGCCGACGTCGTACCACCAGTTGTTGTTGTAGTAGATCCCTGCGGGCCGGCCGATCACGGTGTAGCCGCCGTCCACCATGATCATCGTCTCTCGCGGCAGCATCTGCGTGACCTCGATGCCAATCCCTTCGTCGGGTCGGCCCGTGCCCAGACCGCGCTCGACACTGGCCGTTGGCGCCTTGATGTGCGCGCGAACGGCAACCGTCGGCACCCAGGCGCTCCCGTCGGTCAGGTAGTAGCGGCCACGAACGACGATGTCGCCAAGGCCGCAGTTGAGAGTGGCCGGGGATGTGCTCGTGATGGCGGATCGGTCGGCGGTGATCAGCCTGGTGTCCCGCGTGGCGATCCTGCTCGTTTCGCGCGTGCCCGTCCGCGAGGTCTGGATAACCGAGCCATTCACGACCGTTACGCTGTCGCTCCCGCGCACGCACGTGTGCGGAAACACGAGCGTGATGTCCCCCGCGTCGAACAGACGCCGCGCGGTGATCGGCGTGTAGAGGACTTCGGTACGTGCGTCGCCTCCGTACTTGCCGCTCGAGAAGCTGGGCGTCAGACCAACCTGCCACTGGTCTTGAGGAAAACAGACGGCCGGAGCGCCGGCCAGCATCAGAACGGCCAGCAGGACGCGCGCTGATAAACCGGGAGCACGTTGCGGAGAAAGCCGCGGATCCTGTCGCCGGACAACCCTGCCCCGCCGTCCCCGACGCGGCGGCCGCGTCGGGGTGGCGTTCCAGGGTGAACAGATGACGTGCGGGTCGCGTGTAAGCACAAGAGCCCGTTTACTGCCTGCCCGAGCGCTCACCGCGTTCCGGCCGATCCGGACGGTCCGGCCGATCGGGACGGTCGGGTCGATCGGGACGGTCCGGCCGATCGGGACGGTCAGGGCGATCCGGGCGGTCAGGGCGGTCTGGACGCTCGGGCCGATCGGGTCTGTGATCGCGCGGCCGGCGGTGGTCGCGATGCCGGCGATGGTCGCGATGTCGCCGGCGATGATCGCGATCCCCAGGGCGATCGTCCCGCGGCTCCACCTGCGCAGGCCGTGCCGGATCGGCCGTCACCTGCGCGGACACCGGACCGACGTCGGTGACCGTCATCCAGGCGGCGACCGGCAGCGCCGCGATGATGACTCTGAGCTTCCTCATTGACTCCTCCTTGCTTATCGACTCGAGCAATGCTCCGGCGGCGCGCTCTTGGGGGGAGCCGGTGCAGGACTGCGCAAGCCGCGGCGACCGTGCCCGCCCGGCCTCCTGCCGGGCGTGGTCCTCATCTGCTTAGACGGGCGGGGGGGCCTTGCGTAAACGAGGGTCCCTCAGTACGCCGATAGCGTCGAGAAGGGCACGGGTCGGGCATCGGCTCGGGATGGCGTTGCCGCCAGCGCCGCGAACGTCAAGATGAACCCCGACAGCGCGCCGTCGGCCGAGACGGGGACTCGCCGTCGGACCTGATCCGGTTTCCAATCAGCCGGCAAGGTGCCGCTCAATCCGCCAAGGGCACCATGGCGCTACAATCTGGGATGCTCAGAGGAGGGACGTGATGCGAAAGATCCTCGTCGCAGCGGCGATCCTGCTCGTCCAGCTCACGACTATCGCCCCGCCCGGAGGGGTGGAGGCCGCTCAGGCGGTCGGCGCGCCGTTGCCCCAGGGGGCGACGTCCTCAGAGATCCTGCCGCTCGACAGCGTCCTCAAGAGTCAGGCGGGCGCCGTCGCGCAGCGCGTCGCCAACACCGACATCACCGTCACCTACAGTCGCCCCGTGGCTCGCGGACGGAAGCTGTTCGGCGCGCTCGTCCCCTACGACCAGGTCTGGAACCCTGGGGCCGATCAGGCGACCGCCATCAGCGTCAGTCGGGACGTCACGATCAACGGCCAGGCGCTTCGAGCCGGCAAGTACAGCATCTGGGCCATTCCTCGAGCCGACGAGTGGACGATGATCTTCAGCCGCGCCGCCGACGTGTTCCACACGCCCTATCCCGGCGAGGCCCAGGATGCGCTGCGGATCAGCGTGCGCCCAGAGCAAGGCTCGCACATGGAAACACTGTCGTTCTATTTCGCCGTCGTGGAAGGCAAGGACGCGCTGCTGCGCCTGCATTGGGGTGAGGTCATCGTGCCAATGTCCGTGCGGGTGCCGTGAAGGCGATCTCGTACGGGGCGCCCTTGACTCCCGCCCTCATCGGCAGCAGTATTGGGGCGTTCCGACGAGCCTTGCGGCTCGGCGTGTAGATCAGAAATGCAAGTAGATCAGAAGAAGGGAGGACACGTGGTGCGCACATACGTCAAGCTGGTGCTGGTCATCCTGGTGGCCCTCGCGGCGACGGGTTCGCCCGCGGCCGTGAGCTCCACCGCCTCGTCGGGAACCAGCCCGACGTTCAAGCACATCGGCAAGCTGGCGTTCGGTCCCGACGGCGTGTTGTTCGCCGCCGACGGACAGGAGGTCTCGATCACGGCCCTGCAGCTCGCCAGGCAGATGGCGGGCGGCGCGCCAGGCACGCAGGATGTTCCCGCCATTGACGCCAAGATCGCCGCGATGCTCGGCGTGGACGTCAAGAACCTCCTCATCACCGACATGGTGGTCAACCCGAAGACGCGGAACACCTACATCTCGGTGATGCGCGGTCAGGGCCCCTCCGCCACACCGGCGCTGCTGCGCGTGGACGGAGCAGGAAAGATCGACGTCATATCCCTCGACCAGGTGCGCTATTCGAGGATCGGCGTGCCCAACCCGCCGCCGACGGAGACTCCGCTCGTGCTCGGCGACCGCAAGCTCCCTGTAGCGAACTACCCGGACAAGATCGATCCCAAGGGCCTGATGGGCGTGCAGACCATCACGCACATGGCCTTCATCGACGGCAAGCTCTACGTCTCGGGCCTGTCGAACGAAGAGTTCGCCTCCAAGATGCGGGTGATCGCGTATCCGTTCGTGACGGCGGACAACGGCACCAGCGTCGAGATCTATCACGGCTCGCACGGCCAGCTCGAGACCTTCTCGCCGGTCTTCACCTTCGTCCCATACACCATCGACGGCGTCCCCTCCATCGTCGCCAGCTACCTGTGCACGCCGCTCGTCAAGTTCCCAGTGTCGGCGCTGAAGCCGGGCAGCAAGGTGCAGGGCACGACCATCGCCGAGTTCGGGAATCGCAACCGGCCGGTCGACATGATCATCTACAAGAAGAACGGCCAGGACTTCATCCTGATGTCGAACAACACGCGCGGCGTGATGAAGGTCCCCACGACCCCGTTCGGCAAGGCGCAGGCGATCAACAGCCGGATTGCCGACACGGCGGGCGTGCCCTTCGAGACGATCGCATCGATGAAGGGCGTGCAGCAGCTCGACCTGCTCGATTCGACGCGCGCGCTGCTGCTCGTGCAGGGGGCAACTGGCGCGCTGGATCTCCAGGCCGCCGCACTCCCGTAAGCAGGGGGGTGCGTATCGTCGGACGCGGATTTCGCGTCTGAACGAGTGGGGCCATGCCAGCTCAGGTCACGAGGATCGCCGTCATCATCACGGCGGTCCTCGTCGTGTTTTCGGGGTGTCGCCCCCGCAATGAACCTTCTCCTGCGGTCTCCGAGACGCTCCCACGAATTGAACTGAACCAGACCGCGTCGGAGTCCGCCACCGTCGATGTGGTTGGCCTGCCGGCCGCCGATGTGTCCAGACTGAGCGAGGCCACGCTGACTCGCGATCAATGGACGGCGCTGCTGCGAGTCACGGTTGGCGGTCAGGGAGGCGGCTCGGATCAGCCGGCGGTGCTGGGCTCGTACGGCATCGTCGATCGCACGCTGCGCTTCACGCCCCAGTTTCCCTTCGATCCCGGTCAGCGCTACGACGTCGCGTTCGATCCGTCACGTCTGCCATTGTCTGCCCCTGGTCCACCAGCACACGCATGGCGCGCACATCGAGTCGAGGCTGCCGTGGAGCTTCCTGCACCGGCACGAACAGAGGCCACACGCGTCGTCGGCGTGTTCCCGAGCGGGGGAGAGGTTCCGGAGAATCAACTCCGGATGTACATCGTTTTCTCGGCGCCGATGGGCCTCCGCGGCGGATCCGAGCACATCCGTCTCGTGGATCAGACGGGCCGTTCCGTCGACGATCCGTTTCTTCCTCTGGACGTGGATCTCTGGAACGAGGACCGCACGCGGTACACGCTCCTGTTCGATCCCGGACGCGTGAAGCGCGGGATTCGGCCCAACGAGGAGATGGGCCGGGCGTTGATCGTCGGCCAGCGGTACACGCTCGAAGTCGACGAGGTCTGGCGCGACGGCAGCGGCCAGAAGCTTGCCGCTCCGTTCCGGCGTGAATTCCGCGTTGCGCCGGCCGAGGAGCACGCCATCGACCCTGCCACGTGGCGCATTGACTCACCGTCGGCTGGCACTCGGGAGCCGCTGGTTGTTACCTTCCCGAGACCACTTGACTACGGCCTGCTCCAAAGAGCTGTCGCCGTGTCGACCGCCCGCAGAGATCGCGTGCCCGGCGACATCCGGATCGAGGCGGGGGAGACGCGCTGGCGTTTTGTGCCTCACACGGCGTGGCGGTCGGGCGAGTATCGCCTGATTGCCTCGTCCGCGCTCGAGGACGTCGCCGGCAACCGGATCGGGCGGCCCTTCGAGGTCGAGGCCTCGGTGAAGGGGGCGCCCAAGGCGGAAGCGAGACCGGCAGTGCTCGTGTTTCGAGTGGCGCCGCGCTCTCGTTAGCAGACAGCCGCCGCCTGCTGTCAGGTGCGGTCCATCGAAATCGTGTAGTCGTGCCACTCGACGATCTGCCCGTCCTTGAGAAAGAAGACGCCAACGCCGCGCCACGACTTGATGGGTCCGCCGCTGAAGTAGTCGATCCGCTCGTTGACGACCATCGGTCCCTTGGCGTACGTGTCGAGGACCTCGAAGCGGGTCACGCGATCGACGAAGGTCTTCACTCTGGCCGTGATGGCCTCGCGCCCCTTCACCGGCTCGGCGGTCTCCGTCATGCGGTACGTGGAAGCGTCGGCGAACGGGGCCACGATCTTCGCGACGTCACGGCGGGACCAGGCCGCACAGAAATCGTTCACGATCTGGACGTTCGCCTTCTCGGCGGCTGTCCATTCAGCGGCCTCGGCCTTGCGCACCCCGGCGCCGACCGCCGCCGCACCAAGTCCCGCCACGAGGAACGCACGCCGGTCCACGGAAGAATCTCTCGTCATTTTTCACCTCGAGTTTCGCAGTTGAGGAACTGATGGTGCGCCCTTACACGTGCGGCTGATCGGGCCAGTAGAAATGCCGCAGCGTGTAGGGTGGCGGAATCGGCGTCGCGCCGAGCTTGCGCAGCAGCTCTCCTGTCGACGAGGGCTGGATCTCCCATCGCCCACCGCCCGCGAACTGAATGACCACCTCGGACAGCCAGAGCGGCGATTCGCCAAAGACGTTGCGCGTGCCAAGGCCCGCGCCGTGCTTCGCGAGCAGCTCGACGATGGAGTCGCGGCGGAAGAAGGAGGCGTAGTGAAGCGCGGTGTTGCCGAGCGTGTCGATGGCGTCGATGTCAGCGCCGCCGAGCTCCAGCACGTACTTCGCGGCGGCGAGTGTCTCGCTCTCCGGCACCAGCACTTCGCCGATGACTCGTCCCAGTCCTCCGGCGGCCATGAGCGCCGTACCGTTGTTCGTCGTGCGCAGCCGCGGGTCGGCGCCGTGCTTGATCAGCGCCTGCATCACGTCGGTGGCTCCGGCCATCGCGGCGAGCACGAACGGTGTCGCCCCTTCGAGCTCACGCAGGCCCGGGTTCTTCGAGCTGCCGACCCGAGCGGGTGTGCGCCGGACTCGTGCGTTGGGATTGGCGCC
>CAZCEL010000229.1:961-7662 GCA_964497175.1 uncultured Bifidobacteriaceae bacterium | reverse complement strand
TCGTTTGGGAGGACGACCTGGACCATTTCGGTGGCGGACTCCGAGGCGCGCTTGCGCGGCAGGTCCATGGCAGCGAGGGTGTGGCAGCCTGCGGCATCCGCGACGCCCGGATGCGGGGTCGACGGGTCAGAAGTCGTACCCGATCCAGATCGAGAAGCGCGGCTTCCGGAACGCCGAGCTCCCGCCGTCGGCCGCGAAGAGGAGATCCTCCCACGGCTTGTTGAAGAGGGTGCGCCAGGCCCAGTCGAAGTGAATCGGGAACCCGAGGGCGAAGGTCTCGAGCCCGACACCGTACGAAGCCCGGCCGTCGCGCAGGCGGAAGCCGCTGATCGTCTGCGGCGGGCCGTTGATCGGGATCGGTGAGCCGGTGACGGGGTTGATCACGTAGTTGCCGAACTGGTCCTGCTCGTAGCCCGCGATGGGCGTAAAGGTTTCCGCGCGCGACGTCGCGAACTTGAAATCCTGCCCCTTGAACCACCCGCCGCCGATGTTCGCGAAGAACACGCCGCGGATCCCGCCGATGATCCCGATGGGCGTGAGCGCCGCCTCGACGAGGGGAAAGCGCAGCTCGGCGTTGGCGAACACCGCGTTCTGGCCGACAAACTGCAGGTAGTCGTAGCCGCGCATCTCGGAATTGCCGCCGAAGTAGAGAAAGTCGGGGAAGTCGCCGTAGCTCTTGAAGCCGCGGATCCGCATGGCCAGGACGCCCGTCGTCGCCAGCCGCTGGTAGTAGCGGACGTCTGCGTCCAGCGTCTGACGCGACAGCGTGGGGCCGATCTTCGGGGCCACGTCGAACGCAATGCGCATCGTGTTGCCCGCCAGCGGACCGAATTCGCGGAAGACCGTCGTTTCCTGGACGAACGCCACGCTCAGGGGAATCAGCGGCCCGTTGCGGAACACCTCCTGCCCGAACCGATCCTGCTGGTACTGCCGCGTGAACTCCTCGAGCCCGGGGTCGTTGTACTGCTCGGACAGGTGAATGAACCCGCCCGACAGCTCGAGGCGGCGGTACCGATCGAACGGATAGGTGCCGAAGACGCTGCCGCCGCGTGCGCTGCGTGTCGCGGTCGCGAGATCGCGGCTGATGAAGGGCGCCAGCGTCGGGTCGTAGAACACGCCTTCCAGCTGCCCGTAGAAGAACGTCGTCTGCGAGAACCCCTGGAACGCCCACTGGAAGCGACGCGAGAGATTCACGAAGCTGAAGGCCATCGTGCGGTACTGCGCGATCGAGGACGCGAAGAAGCTCACCTGGCGGTCGCCCAGGACGTCGCCGAAGCTGATCTCGGTTCCGCCGAACACGTCGCCGCTGTTGGTCACGCCCAGGTTGATCGGCGGCCGGCCCTCGAGGAACATCTTCTCGAACGGCCGCTTCTTGCGCTGGTTCGAGGCGATGAGCGTGTGGGAGAGCGGCGCCTGGAAATCGATGATGGGCCCCGGCGCCCCGAAGTCGGCGCTCGCGGCCGTGTGGAGCGGCTCCTTCCGCTCGAGCAGGTGCAGCCCGTAGTCGCCCTTGTAGTAGGTGATGAACGCGATCCGGGGCGCGCTCTTGTCGGCCAGCACGATCGCCGTGGTGTTGCCGCCGAGCGCGTCGGTGTACTGCTTCAGTTCGCCGTTGGCCAGATCGAGCGTCCAGATGTTGTAGACGCTGGCGTTGCGCGCGACCTCGGGATCGATCGGCAGGGCGGGATCGGTGGCCGTGGACGAGAACACGAGCGTGCGGTCGTCGTAGAAGGCCGCCGCCGTCTCGTCGTTGGTCCCGAAGGTGAGCTGCGTTTTCTTCTTCGTGTCGAGATCGAGGCGGAACAGCTTCATGTTGCCGCTGACGCGCGCCACGTACACGAGGAACCTGCCATCGGGGGAGTGGACCGGCCCGTAATCGAAGAAATCGTCGGTCGTGAGATTCTCCACGTCGAGGCTCTCGAGATCGACCCTGAAGATGTCGCCCACCGCGCCCCGGAGCCCGGCGAACGCCACCGACCGCCCGTCGGGCGAAAAGGTCGGCGATTCGGGCTCGTCGACCGACTTCATGGGCACCCGCACCTCGATCTTGCGCGTCAGGACGTTCTGGACGATGAGCGTGCGCTCCTTTTCGGTGCGCACGAAGTACGCGAGCCGGTCGCCTTTCGGGGACCACGACATCCAGGGCATCGTGTTCCACCGCCCGCCCAGCTGCACGATATGGCTGAACCCGTAGTCCTTGTCGAACCCGCTCGTCAGGTTCCTGACGATCGCCCCGTCCTTGGAGGAGATCAGCAGCATGTCGATCTCGCCGTCCTTGCGGTTGACCGTCGCGACGGCGATGAGGTCGCCCGAGGGCGACGGCGCGATCGACAGCGCCTGCATGAACGGCCCCTTCTCGGGGTCCGGCGCGAGGCTGCGGCCGTAGTCGGCCGGCCGCTCCTTGTCGCGGAACGGCTTGAAGCGGTCCTTGAGATAGCGTTCGAACGCGAGGTCGAACTCCTCCGGCTTCATGCGGAAGGCTTCCTCGTAGGCGTCCTCGCCGCCGCCGATCACGCTCTTGCGCAGGGCGAACAGGAACTGCCGGATGCCTTCCTTGCCGTACTTGGCCTCGATGAATTCGAACACCGCGTGCCCGAGGTTGTAGATGAGGCGGGGATTGTTGCTTGCCCCGTACCCCTCGAGCTTGCTCATCTTCGGGACGATGTCGGCGACCGCCGCGTCCCGGATCGTCATCAGATCCTGCGGCTCCCATTGGCCGCGCTCGTAGTCGGACAGGCCCTCGTTGACCCACAGCGGCACACTGCGGCGGATGAGGCCCTGGGGAATGATGTCGAACTCGAACTGATGGGTCAGCTCGTGCACGATCAGCCCGTACAAGCGATCGGGCGGGTCGTCTATGGGCAGGAGAATCCGCTGCCGGAACGGCTCGGCAAACGCGCCCACGCCCTCCTGGACCGCCCCGGGAATCACGTTCTGCTGCTCGAACTCGCTGTGGGTCTTGAACAGCACCAGCGGCACCTTGGACGACAGGTCGTGTTTCAGATCGGAGCTGACCTGCTGGTAGGCGCTCTCCGCGTAGGACGCGGCGCGCTCCAGGTGCTGCTCGAGCTCGGGGTAGTAGTAGATCTCGAAGTGATCGGTCGTGTAGACGTGCCAGACGAAGTTGTCGTAGTGGACGTTGTTCTTGAAGAAGTACGGCATGAACGACGTCTGCGCACCCGCAGGGGCCGCAAGGCCGACGAGCCCGATCAGGACCAACAAGGGAACGGCGGCCAGCGGGCCTCGAGAGACGCGCAGGGGCATGGCAGTACCTCCGGTCACACGAACCTCCTGATCTTACGTGACCGGTCCCGCGCGTGCAAAGCATGAGCCGGCCTTCCCTCGTCGCGGCGGCGTGCGCGCGGAGGCTGTTTTCCCGGGGGTGAGCCGTCCCGCAGATGCCTGACCGCGTCCCTCGGTCGATCGCCGATTGTCCTCGACACGGGAATCCGTGACAGGCCGCTGACCCCCGCCGGCGACAGGTATACTCAGTGCGGGTGGGAATAACCCGGGGCGCGCCGGGGTTTATCGACAGTGGCGCGCGGTTCGGCACGGCATGCGAAGGGCGAAAGCGGCCCCGGAACACGAGGGCGCAGGCACGCGGGCGGCGTTTGAAGCCGAAGCGCTGGGGGCGCTCGACAGCCTCTATCGCACCGCCCTTCGTCTGACGCGGATGCCCGCCGACGCGGAAGATCTGGTGCAGGACACCTACCTCAAGGCCTTCAGGGCGATGGACAGCTTCGAGCCGGGCACCAACCTGAGGGCCTGGCTCTTCACGATCCTCCACAACTCGGCGCGGAACCGGGCCCGGGATTCCGCCCGCGAGACCGTGATCGTCGACAGCGACGTGGTCGAACGAGCGTCCGACGGGTCCGTCCACGCGACCCCCGAGACACCCGAGACCGAGCTGCTGCGCGACACGCTCGCCCCCGAGCTGCAGGCGGCCGTAGACGCGCTCCCCGAGGCGTTTCGTCAGCCTGTCTGGCTGCGCGATGTGGAGGAGTTCTCCTACCGGGAGATTGCCGATATCCTGGACATCCCGATCGGCACCGTCATGTCGCGGCTGTCGCGAGGACGCCGGCTGTTGTTCGATCGGCTGCAGCACCTGAGGCCCGTGCATGCCTGATTGCGCCTCGATCGATCGCCTCATTACGCCATTCGTCGATAACGAGCTGACCGGCGCAGAGCGACTGACGCTCGAGCGACATCTGGCGGCCTGTTGGCCCTGCCGTTCACGGGTGTTCGCGGAGCGTGCGACGCGCCGCACCCTCGCCGAGGCGCGGGCGTCGCTGTCGGCCGCCCGCGCGCCCGAGGCGCTGGCGGCCAAGTGCCGCAGCCTCGCGCAGACCATCGGGCAACCCGCGACGAGCGGGCGTGCGGATCGAGTCGGGCGGGGAGCCTGGCCGGCGGTCTGGGCCCGCCGCGCCGCACCGCTCGCCCTCGCGGCCACGCTGGTGATCATCGTGGGTGGCGCCTTCGTGTACCAGCTCACGTCCCGCTCGACGCGCGTGCTTGCCGCCGAGCTTGCGGCCGACCACGTGAAGTGCTTCGCCGTGAATGCCGTGCTGCGGACCCGGCATGACGCCTCATCGGTGGAGCGCGCGCTGTCGTCCGGCTTCGGCTGGAACGTGCATCTGCCGGCCCAGCCCGAGCGGGCCGGTCTGGAGCTGGTGGGGTCGCGTCCGTGTCTCTACGGCGAGGGCAAGGTGGCCCACATCATGTATCGCCACAACGGACACCCGGTCTCGCTGTTCATGCTGCCGAAGGGCCAGCGGCCCGAGCGGCTGCTGGCGGTCCTCGGACACGAGGCCGCAATCTGGTCGGTGGGGGATCGAACGTTCGTGCTGATCGCCCGCGAGGCGCGCTCCGAGGTGCAGCGGATGGCGGCGTTTGTCCACGCGGCGCTGCACTAGGCCGGCGGAGGGACGCGAGGTCAAACTTTCTGGAGGAGCGGGTTGATGCGAATCAGGTGGGCGATTGCGATTCTCGGCGTGATGGCGCTTGCCGCGCTGACGGTGACCATTCAGATGCCGTGGCTGCTGCACGACGAGCCGGCCATGGAGGGGCACGCCGGCGAGTCGGCGGCGCTCTCGTGTCCCGCCGACGCCAAGCCGGCGAATCTGGACTTCACGCTGAAGGACGTGGGCGGGCGCGACGTGACACTCAACCAGTTCCAGGGCAAGGTGATCCTGCTCGACTTCTGGGCGACCTGGTGCGGGCCGTGCAAGGTCGAGATCCCGCACTTCGTGGAGTTTCAGAACAAGTACGGGAACGAGGGTCTGCAGATCGTCGGCGTCTCGGTCGACGATCCGATCGAGAAACTCGAACCGTACGTCCGCGAGATGAAGATGAACTACCCGGTGCTCCAGGGGCTGGGCCACGACGATGTCCAGGATGCGTACGGACCGATTCTCGGGATTCCCGTGGGCGTGCTCATCTCGCGCGACGGGCGGATCTGCGCCACACACACCGGCCTGACCGACAAAGAGGTGTTCGAGCGCGAGATCAAGGCGCTCCTGTAGGACAGCGGAACCTTACAGCCGCCGGACCCGTCGAACCTTTCGACGCGCTCGCTTCCTGGTTCGCGGGTGTCTTCGGATCGCGTGATATGATGAGCACGCCATGCTGAAAGGGTTCGCGTACGCGCGGCTCGCGTGCGGCTGCCGCATCACATTTCGCGACGGTGTCGAAGGAAGTCCCGTCACGGTGATCGTGGCGCAGAAGTCTCCCGCATGCGTCCTGTCGCTGCACGTTCAGGACCTCCCGATCTTCGACTACCGCGAGGCCTTGCGCCCGTCGACCAGGCTGGGTACGCGCGAAGAAGAAGAGTTCGAAGAGGAAGGCTAGCCCTCTCTTCGTTGTTCAGTGGCGGCCACATCAGATCTGTCCAGGCTGCGAATCGACCGCGAACAGGCGCCCCGGCGCCGGTGGGTGGCCTGGGTCCTGTTCGTTGCGCTCGCGGCCGGTGCGGCTGCCGGCTACCCCGCGGCCAGCGACTACTACGACCAACGCCGGGCGCCCGAGGTTGAGGTGACCCGTGCCGCGCAGGTGGCGTCGACCCAATCAGGGGCGCCCGCGGTCCTGCCGGTGCTCGTCGCCACCGGCTACGTGGTGGCGCGCCGCAGCAGCGATGTCGGCGTCAAGATTGGCGGCCGGCTGCAGACGCTCACGTTCGAGGAGGGCACCAGGGCCCGGCGCGGTCAGGTCATCGCCACGATCGAGCATGCCGATCTGGAGGCGCAGCTCGCGTCGGCGCGCGCCAGCGTCGCCGAGGCCGAGACGCAGCTCGTGCAGGCTGCCGCCGCCCACGAGGAAGACGTGAGACATCTCGATCGCCAGCGCGCGCTGGCGAGGGATGGCATCGCGACCACGGCCGCGTTGACTGCGGCCGCCGCCGCCGCGGCGGTGTCCGCGGCGCGCATCAAGACCGCCGAAGCCGCCATCGTGTCCGCGCGGGCGCGCGTCGCCGTGACCGAAGAAGCCCTCGAGAACAGCAACGTCCGCGCACCCTTCTCCGGCGTCGTCATCAAGAAGCGGGCCGAGGTGGGCGAGACCGTCTCGCCCTTCGGCGTCGCCGGACAGGCCGCCCGGGACGCCATCGAGATTCCGGTGCTCGAGCGTGTGTCGCTGTCGGTCGCCGAGGGCGACTTCGTCGCGCTGATGGGCCCCTCGGGATCGGGCAAAACGACGCTGCTCAACCT
>CAZCEL010000229.1:0-951 GCA_964497175.1 uncultured Bifidobacteriaceae bacterium | reverse complement strand
TCAACCTGCTGGCGGGGATCGATCAGCCGACCAGCGGATCGATTCGGGTGGCGGGCACCGAGATCAGCCGGATGTCGGAGCGGACGCTGGCCGGCTGTCGCGGACGCAGCGGCGCGACCACGTGCTGACGGCGCTCGGCATCGTCAGCTTGAGCGATCGCGCGGACCATTACCCGCGGCAGCTCTCCGGCGGGCAGGAGCAGCGCGTCGCCATCGCCCGGGCCGTCGTCACCGATCCGACGCTGCTGCTGGCCGACGAGCCGACGGGCGACCTGGACGCCAAGTCGGGCGCCGAGATCCTGACGCCGATGCAGCGGCTCAACGGCGAGTTCAAGAAGACCATCGTCATGGTGACCCACGATCAGCACGCGGCCGAGCGCGCGAGCCACCTGCTGCATCTGGAGAAGGGCCGGTTTGTCGAACAGGTGCCGTCATGAAGTTTCTGGGTCTCATCCTCAAGGGCATGCGGCGGAGCCGGCGCCGGACCGCGTTGACGGTACTGAGCGTGGCGGTCGCCGTGTTCCTGTTCGCGTCGTTGCGGGCCGTGCTCCAGGGCTTCGACGCGGCCGCCGAAGCCAGCTCGTCGACGCGCATCGTCACGATCCGGTCGACGTCGCTCATCTTCTCGATGCCGACGAGCCACGGGCCCGCGATCCGCGCCACGCCGGGCGTGCGCGACCTCACCTGGGCGAACTGGTTTGGCGGCATCTACAAGGATCCGGCGAACTTCTTCGCGCAGTTCGCGATCGAGCCCGAAAGCTACCTGCGGCTGTATCCGGAGATCACCCTCACTCCCGAGGAGAGGCGCGCGTTTCTCGAGGACCGCACCGGGTGCATCGTCGGCGACGGGCTGGCGAGGACCTACGGGTGGAAGGTCGGAGATCGGATAGTCCTTCAGGTCGGCATCCCGGTCTACGGGACGCAGGATTTCACGTTCACCATCCGCGGCATC
>CAZCEL010000228.1:0-7694 GCA_964497175.1 uncultured Bifidobacteriaceae bacterium | reverse complement strand
CCGCTGAGGATCGCCGCGTGACGTTTGCTCGCCCCTCTTCTAGTAACCTCTAATTCTAAAACGCCGGATTGAAAATCGCCGAGCGAACACGAGGACTTCGCCCTTCCTTGCAGTATCGCGTCGTGCTGGATCCCGGAACAGTGCGGACGCCGGCCACCGCGAGCGGAATCCAGTAGGCCCAGGACAGGCCGTACGCCCTCCGTTCCGCCTCCCGTTCTCCGCGCCGCTACCCGTCATCGCCCAGGTCGCAGTCCGATCAGTCCATTGATGCGAATGTGCGGCTCCCACCCCACACGCATCTCGAAGCTGGACCGTACCGGGTTTGTCGGAGGGCACATTCCGAGAGAGGGTGTGACCTGTGGCACGACCAACCAAGTACGCCCCGGAGCTACGTGAGCGCGCGGTCCGCATGGTGTTCGACCACACCAGCGAGCATCCCTCGCAAGGGCGTCGATTCGATCCGTCGCCGAAAAGGTGGGCTGTCCAACGGAAGCCCTGCGGCGATGGGTTCGACAGGCCGAGCGTGACGCTGGCCAGCGCCCTGGCCTGACCACGGACGGACGCCAGCACCTGAAGCAACTCGAACGCGACGTCGTCGAGCTGCGACGGGCGAACGAGATTCTGAAGAAAGCGTCCGCATATGTCGCACAGGCGGAGCTCGACCGTCGAGCGAAGTGATGGTGGCGTTCATCGACGCCCATCGGACCACCTACGGGGTCGAGCCGATCTGCCGCGTGTCGCCGATCGCCCCGTCGACGTACTTTCGGCATAAAGCCGAGCAGCGGGACCCGACGAAGCGCTCGACTCGCGCGCAGCAGGACGCCATCCTGCGGACGATCATTCGCCGCATCTGGACCGACAACCACCAGGTGTACGGGCCGCGCAAAGTGTGGCGGCAGATGGGTCGTGACGGCCACCGCGTGGCGCGGTGCCGGGTCCGTCGCTTGATGCGGGAGATGGGCCTCGTCGGCGCCATGCGGGGCCGTGCGTGGACGACCACCACACAGCCGGCGCCCGCTCCTGGTCGGCCGCGCGATCTCGTGGACCGCCACTTCACGGCGACGCGGCCGAACCAACTGTGGGTCGCGGATCTCACCTACGTCGCGACCTGGCGCGGCTTCGTCCATGTCGCCTTTGTGATCGACGTCTTCGCGCGTCGCCTCGTCGGCTGGCGGGTGTCGTCGTCGCCGGTCACCGACTGCGTGCTCGACGCGCTCGAGCAGGCGATCTACGCCCGGTGCGACCCGACGACGGCCGGCCTCGTTCATCACAGCGATCACGGGACGCAGTATCTGTCGATGCGCTACAGTGAGCGTCCCGCCGAGGCCGGTATCGCGCCATCGGTCGGCAGCCGCGGCGATTCGTACGACAACGCGCTGGCCGAAACGATTATCGGCCTCTTCAAGACGGAGGTGATTCAGCGGAACGGACCGTGGCGGCATCTTGAGGCCGTCGAATTCGCCACGCTCGAGTGGGTTGACTGGTTCAATCACCGCCGATTGCTCGAGCCGATTGGCTACGTGCCGCCAGCCGAGTGCGAGGCACGCTACCATGAGCAGGCCGCGGTGGCCTGACTCACATGAACTGCCCTCCGGGGATCCCGGTACGGTTCATCTAACGGGCCCGCGACCGCCGGCTCGCACGCGACGTGGCGATCAAGGTGCTCAACGACGCGCTGGCGCGCGATCCACGAGCGCTCGAGCGATTCACCCGTGAAGCACACGCGGTAGCCGCGCTCAAACCGGAAGACGCCCTGGGAGACACGACCGAAGCGAAAGCGAGGAGATTGGCTCCTCAGGCTGGACTCGAACCAGCAACCCTCCGGTTAACAGCCGGATGCTCTGCCATTGAGCTACTGAGGATCAGAGGCAGGAGCGGCAACCCTCAGGCCGTCGGCGGCCAAAGGGAAGCTCAAATCGTAACGGATCGCTCAGGAACGCGTCAAACGCCGGATACACGTTCGCGACAATGGACGCAGGACCGAAGACCGAGTCGCTTGAAGACGTCTTGCCGACCTGCGGAGTTTGCGTGTTCAGCGGTCCTCGACCGGCACACGTATCTTCACCGGCTCCTGCATCGTCGCAGTCACCGACGCTCCAGGCCCGAGCCGGACTTCGTCGCCCTTCGTGGCAAGCACGACGCCCGTACCCGCGCCGGCGCCGATGGCGCCACCCACGGCCGCACCCTTCTTGCCGCCCGCAAGGGCGCCAACCAGCGCGCCGGCCCCCGCCCCGATTCCAACCTTCTTGGCATCGTCGCCCTTGGTCGCCTTGGCCTCGCGCGCAATGCGCGACGTGCGAATGTCGTACGTGTCGTTCCAGACGCGGAGCGTCGAGAAGCGAAATGCCACGGATGCCCGGCCCTTGACGCGACCAGATTCGTTCGCTTCGAGCACCGACCCCTGGACTTCGGCACCCTCGGGCACGACCGTCATACCGTCGATCACAACCGGCTTCGATATCTTCGCCTTGACGGTGTCCTCGACCTTGCTCGAGTCCGACGCCACCGCTGTCACCAGTGTCAGGCTCATCGATGTGCCAGACGGGATCGTCGCTTCATGGAATTTGGGCTTGGGCGGTTCGGTCGGCACCGCTGCAGTCGATCCTGCACCGCTCCCGCCAGGGCTCTGTTGCCCGGCCGCCTGCGAACCGCTCGCCGCGGCCGCACCAGCCACCTCGCCGCCGCCGGCCGGGACAGACGAGGAACTCCCACCGCCCGACTGACACGCCGCCCCGACCATCACCACCACAAGACCCGCGAGCCACTTCGTCATCTCGTTCACCCTCTGAAATCGTCGACACGTCCGGCCTGGCGCCGCGGAACCTGTCCACCTACACTATCGGACGAAGCCGCGAGAGGACGTCACCCGAGGCCAGATTATCTCGAAACTGCACGGCTTCAGCGCGTACGCGAATGGTCCTGGTCCTTGAGGTCTGACACCCTCATCTGAGTGTCGAGATCAGGATTGCCGAAGTGCCCGCAGTCGCCGCAACCAACGTCCACCCGACCGTCCGAAGGCGCCTGGCCGACGGGGCGACGAGAAGAAGAACGCCCGTCAGAATCAGAACCGGCGATGACGCGATCGCCGCTGAGGAAACCAGTAGTCCACGGCCAGCCAGAAAGCCGAGCAACGCGACCAGTGCGGTCACCACACCCAGCGCCACGCCACGAGCCGGGCCACGCGACGCCCCCGCCGTTCGGGCGATGACGGCACGCACCGAGACGGTGGCCATCGCGAACACGGTCGCGAAGACGACCGCGACCGTCGAAGCTCCGGCAACGGGAACGCCGGCGGCGAGCGCCACCGGCAGCGACAGGGATGCGAGCGCGGCCCCGACGATCACTTCGCCCGCGGTCGTCCGTTCCAGCCCGTACACCATCAGAGCGCCCGCGCACACGGCGAGGCCAATGGGAACCAGCAGGGCCGCGCGGGACTCGACGTCCAGCGCGGCGAAGGCCGGCAGTCCGGCCACCAGCGCGATGCCGCCGAACATCAGGAGCGATCGCCGCGCGGCCGCGCGCTGCTCACGGAGGCTGCGTGCGCCCCGGAGACCCAGGATCACCAGGAGCGGTTCGTGCGCCAGAAACACGCTGAAGCCCGCCACAGCGAGCGCGACCGCCGCCGCGCCGGCCTCTCCAACAGCCATGGCGGTGATCGTCGGGATGAGAATCTGCCCGTACGCACCATGCTCGCGCGGGAACACCGAACGGCCTCCTCACGCTATTTCTTCTTGTTCTTCTTTCGCCCGGTCAGTCTCAACTGGACCGCGGTCCCAAGCGCGCCCAGGACGAGCCAGGCGAGCGGCGCCCAGCGGAAACCGGGAGTCGAGGTCGGGTAGAGAATCCACACGCTGGTGTCAGACGCGCCCTGGGCGCCCTGCCGTTCCGCAAACAGGTTGGCCGCCCCGACGATCATCGTCCACGCGCCTCCGAAGGCAGTGCCAGCGATGATGACGTAGCGTTGAAGCATCAGGGAGGACGCGGCGCCGGCGATCGATGCGACGATGACCGCAACGGTGGGCGGTTCGGCCTGGCCCACCTGGGCCCAGGCCATGTGCACGATGAGCACGCCGAGTCCCGCACCCACGAGCGCGATCCCGACGAGGTACGCAAACACCAGCACGACCGCACCGATGAGGCCGCCGAGCACCGCAGCGACGATCATGCCCGCCGTGTTGCTGATGCCCATGACGGAGCTGGCGAACGCCGCTCCGACGATGAACCCGTAGATGCCGAGGACGATGCGAAGCAGGCGGTAGCCGGCGAAGCAGGCCAGCGCGCCGCCGAGCACGAGCGCGATGGCGGCCGGCACCCCGTAGGCGGCGGGCAGCATCACGCCTCACACCTCACGGCGCCCCTCCATGGCCTTGTGCATCGTCACTTCGTCGGTGTAGTCGAGATCGCCGCCGACGGGAACGCCCATGGCTATCCGCGTCACTTTGACGCCCAGGGGCTTGAGCAGGCGCGCGAGATAGATGGCCGTGGCCTCCCCTTCGACATTCGGGTTGGTCGCGAGGATCACCTCGCCCACTCCGTCGCCGATGCGTGCCAGCAGGCTCTTGATCTTCAGATCGTCGGGGCCGATTCCGTGGAGCGGGGACAGCGCGCCCATCAGCACGTGGTACACACCAGTGAACTCGCGCGTCTTTTCGATAGCCGCCACATTCTGGGGCTCTTCAACGACACAGATGACCTCGTGGTCACGACTGTCGCTGCGACAGACTGCGCACGTATCGGTGTCGGTGATGTTGTGGCAGATCGAGCAGTAGGTGACGCGCTCCTTGACGTCCCGCACGGCCTCCAGAAGCCGGTCCGTTTCATCACGAGGCGTCTTCAACAGATGAAACGCCAGCCGCTGGGCGCTCCTGGGACCGATGCCGGGAAGATGCTGCAGCTCCTCGATGAGGCGCAGGAGGGAATCTGGCAGGGGCATGAGATATGGCGAGCCCAGCGATCAGGCGCAGGGTGTCGTGCGCGGCGGGTCAGGGGCGAAGACCGGGAATCATGCCGCCCATCCGCTGGGCCAGATCCTCGTCGACCTTCCGTTGCGCATCGTTGACGGCGGCCACGATCAGGTCCTGCAGCATCTCGACGTCCTCCCTGGACACGACCTCGGGATCGATCGTGAGGGACTGGATCTGCTTGGCGCCGTTGACCACGACCGTCACCATTCCCCCGCCGGCGGTAGCCTCCATTCGGAGCTCCGCCATCTGCTTCTGGAGGCGCTCCTGCATCTGCTGCGCCTGCTTCATCATCTGCTGGATGTTCATGGATCTGCTCCAGTGACCACTCAGATTTCCTCGACGTCCCGGATGTCCGCCGGAAACACCTCGAGGAGCGCCTGGACGCTGGCATCCGCCAACGCCTGTTCCCGCAGGGCGGCCTGCCGGTCGGAGGGTCGAGCCTGCTCTTCGGCGGCCGGGGCGGTCGTGCCGCCGCTGATCTGTTCGCTGACGACGGCCACCTTTCGCTTCATCGCCTGTTCCGCGACGCCCTCGAGCCATGTGCGATTCTGCTCGAACATGTCGCGCAGCGTCCGCTGAAGGGCGGAAAAGCTGAACACCACGCGGTCGGCCGTCACCTCGATCTTCTGCGCCTGAGCCACGACGGTGTTGTAGAACACCACCTTGGACCGGCGGATCTCGGCCAGGAGCAGGTCCTTGCCGGTGTCGTCCCCTCGGCCAGGGGGGCGCTGTCCCGATCGCGCGTCAGGGGACGGCGAGGACTGCGGCGCTGGCATCGAGGAGGGACGCAGCTGCGGCGGGACCGGAAGGCGCGAGGCGACGCCCGACTCTGCCTGGCGTCCGGCGAGATTCGATGCCTCGGCACGGCTCGATATCCGGGCGGTGCCGGCCGACGCGATCAAGTCCTCGAGAGGCACGAGCTTGCGAAGGTAGATCCAGCGCAGCAGGGCCATCTCGAGGTGGTGGCGCGGCTCGGCGGCGGCGCGAATGTCGACCTCGGCGCGCGCCAGCACGTCGAACGCCCGCAGCAGATCCTCCCGCGAGAACAGGCGAGCCAGCGCCAGCAGGCGCTCGCGCTCGCTCTCGGCGGCGATCTCGGCATCCTCGGCCCGCGAGGGATCGACCGACAGCACCAGCAGATCCCGCACGACTCGCGACAGGTCCGTGCAGACACGGCGGAGGTCGTACCCCAGCTCGACCGCGCGGCCCGAGAGGCTGAAGGCCGCCTGGGCATCCTCGTCCGCGACCGCCTGCACGACATCCAGCAGGAGATCGCGGCCGACGAGGCCGAGCACGGCGGCGACGTCCTCGGCGGAGATGGTGCGCCCCGTAAACGCAATCACCTGGTCCAGCTTGCTCTGCGCGTCACGCATGCTGCCTTCTGCGTCGCGCGCGATGAGCTGCAGCGACTCGCCCGCGATCGTGAGCCCTTCCTCGGCGGAGATCCTGCCAAGCTGGTCGGCGATCGTCCTGGTGCCGAGCGCCCGAAGCTCGTGCACCTGGGACCTGGACCGCACGGTATCAGGAATCTTGTCGAGCGCGGTGGTTGCCATCATGAACACGACGTGGGGTGGAGGCTCCTCGATCGACTTGAGCAGTGCGTTGAAGGAAGAGGCCGACAGCTGATGCACCTCGTCGATGATGAAGATCTTGTACCGGTCCCGGACCGGCATGATGCCGAGACCGGAGATGATGACCTCGCGGACATTGTCGATGCCGGTGTGCGTCGCGGCGTCGATCTCGAGGACGTCCATGTCGCGGCCCTCGGCGATCTCGACGCACGCGTCGCACGCGCCGCAGGGTTCCCGCGTCGGGCCTTGCACGCAGTTGAGCGCACGAGCCAGAATGCGCGCCGTCGTCGTCTTGCCGACCCCGCGCGGGCCGGCGAACACGAATGCGTGCGCCAGGCGGCCGCTGGCCAGGGCGTTCTGCAGGGTCCGCGTCACCGCCTGCTGGCCGACGACTTGGTCGAACCGCTGGGGACGCCACTTGCGAGCGAGAACCTGGTAAGCCATGAGCGGAGGGCTGCGAACTGGACCGCGGCCCGGAGTAGCCTGCGGCACATGTCAGGATCCACTTAGCGCTGCTGCCTTCCGGCCCTGACGCGGTTCGTAGGCTGACATTGGACAGGTTCCGGACCGCGGTGCAGTCCGCACGCCACGCTGAACTGTACTACACGGGCACGCGCGTCGCGAGCAGCAAGTACTTGGCCAGCACCTCGCCGACGACGACGGTAAAGAAATCGACGTAGAGGATGCCTGTCGCCGACTGCGTGGAGCGGATCTTCGCCGTCTCCCACGTCATGTACGCGAGCACGGCCGGTCCCGCCAGGCCGAACAGCACCCGCTGCCAGAAGAACACGCCGCCGACCGACAGGATGTAGCGCCCGAAGTTCGGACCGAGACCCGGCTGCCAGGTCGCCAGGGCGAGCACGACGGCCGCCGCCACCACGGCGATGCGGATCACCATCGACGCGATGTGCAGTTTGACCATCGACTGGAGGTGCGTGACCTGCATCGACGGAATCACCAGGTACCAGTGGCCGAGTACCATGGCCGTGCACGCGCCGCCCAGAAACGCCGACGAACTGAGGAAGCTCGCCACCGTCATCGCCTGCGTGGCGGCGCCGAAGCCGGACGAGACCGCCAGCGCCTGGCCCACGAGCGCGACCAGCCCGGCGACGCAGAAGATGACCACCAGCGCCGGCCGGATCGATGTCATCGCACGGCC